>NZ_JBFUIN010000967.1:0-1016 GCF_056401855.1 Bacillus sp. P4_D3 | reverse complement strand
GGAAAAGGGCTTGCGCTATTATTTGAGAAAGTAGAAAACTAGAAAGGGACTAGTTTTCTACTTTTTGAGGAACATAAGCATTACTACCAGGTTTTGCTTTTATTTCATTCCAAGCAGCGATAGCATCAGCTTTTGATTTCCCTTTGTTATTTGGATCTTCGAAAAAGTCGCGAGTGAAACGATTGTATTCAAACTGCGCGCTGATAGTTGTTTTGTATGTAGGATCTTTTTTTCGTTCGTTTTCTTCATACCAAAACGTTATCGCGTCTTCATATGTTTTTCCAACATTCTCTTTAAAAAATTTTTGAAGAGCTACTGTAAAGCGGAAGTTTGCTCCGATTTTTTCTTTGAAAAAAGCACGGACATCTTCGCTACAGCGGTGATTGTTAGTAATAATCGTTTGAAGAGAAAGTTCTTTATAAGAGAGGGAAGCTTTACTCACCTTTTGACTAGAGCTGTTTTTTAATATTTTACCAGTATGTAAATAATGTGAGATACGCTCGGTTATTTCAATCTTAGAGCCACTAGCT
The DNA here is from genome assembly GCF_056401855.1 of Bacillus sp. P4_D3. Classification (NCBI taxonomy): domain Bacteria; kingdom Bacillati; phylum Bacillota; class Bacilli; order Caryophanales; family Bacillaceae; genus Bacillus; species Bacillus sp. P4_D3. The sequence goes on along the minus strand of NZ_JBFUIN010000967.1, from coordinate 486 downwards.
GACAAACCATGCTCACGACAAAATGTTTGGAGTTCTGCTTTTAACCAATAAAAGTTTTGGAAATCTTCAAGTGATATAGACTTTGTTAAAGGTGGACGCATAGATGTAACAACTTCTTTCTTCCATAATTTTCTTTAATTATAAAACATATGTTCTTTTTGTGGAAGGGTTTATTTGTAAATTTAATAGAAAAAGGGGAGAGATTATGACGAATGTAATGTAAGTTCGGGTTACTGGAATTTTAATTGAAGACGAAAAGGTATTGCTAGTAAAACAAAAAGAGATGCCACCTAGTCAAAAAGCTTCACTAGATGACATCTTCCTCATAAAATAATCTACACTGCTGACTGTAAAGAAGAAACAAGCCGACTTAAAAACTCATCTCCACTCATAATTGCTTTCCCACCGCCGCGAGCACTCTTTTTATTCCCGCCGCCTTTTCCTTCAATTGTAGGAAGGGCATCTTTTAAAAGAGTATTCATATCG
>NZ_JBFUIN010000966.1:0-1017 GCF_056401855.1 Bacillus sp. P4_D3 | reverse complement strand
CAGTTGATTAGATCGGTGCTTGCTTTGTTTATTCAAGAACGAACTTTACGCGTTCGCTCCGTTCTAGCCATGCTGATTTTTGCTGATTTCAGCATTTTGTGGACTTCACTAGTACTGCCACTTAGTACACCGCCAATTGCTCTATCTCATAGTGCAATTGGCGCATTCGGTCTTGTAGGTGTGGCTGGAGCCTTGGCTGCGGCACGGGCAGGGAAATTGGCCGATCAAGGTTACGGACAACGAACGACAGGCATTGCTTTAGCTCTATTATTGATTTCATGGTTGTTCATCAGCTATATAGAGCAGTCATTAATCGCATTAGTGATAGGGATAGTTCTACTTGATTTGGCCGTACAAGCAATACATGTCACGAATCAAACCATGATCCTTCCATTGCATACAGAAGCACGGAGTCGACTTACTGCTGGATATATGGTGTTTTATTCTATCGGCAGTGCTGGTGGTTCAATTGCGTCGACTCAAATATACGTACACTTTGGCTGGGGAGGGGTTTCCTTACTCGGAGCCTCTGTCAGTGCTTTAGCTCTTCTTTTTTGGGCTATGACCAGACGAGTTAAGATTTTATGAAATAAACGTGTGCTAGCCAATATGAGAAACACGTTACTACCATAAAGGAAATGATTAATTTTTTTGACTTAAAATCTAATTGGACTAGGAGAGATAACAAATGGAAATAGGTATTACGTCTTTTGTAGAAACGAAACCAGATGTTCATAGTGGTGAAGTGATAAGTCACGCACAGCGATTACGTGAAGTTGTTGAAGAAATCGTTCTTGCTGATCAAGTAGGACTTGATGTGTTTGGTGTTGGTGAGCACCATAGAAAGGATTATGCAGCATCCTCTCCAGCGATGGTTCTATCAGCGGCGGCACCACAAACGAAAAAGATACGGCTCGCGAGTGCAGTAACCGTGCTTTCTTCAGCTGATCCTGTGCGCGTTTTTCAGGATTTTTCTACACTGGATGGCATTTCAAATGGACGCGCAGAGATTATGGC
>NZ_JBFUIN010000965.1:0-1017 GCF_056401855.1 Bacillus sp. P4_D3 | reverse complement strand
ATTCCCAATTGCTCTTTTTCATTTTGTAAAGCGTTGATTGTTTTTGTTATTTCCTCTTTTTGTTCCTTCGTTAAAGCGTTTTTATCTCCACTATTAAAAACGGCTATAATTTCATACTTTTGAGCCCCTTCTTTATCCATCTCTTTTATCATTTTGTCAGCAATACTGCTTTGTTCTGTATTAGGAATCGTAATTTGCCCTTTTTCTTTCACTAATTTATCCATATTAGGCATCGTTACGACCATTGTAATAGTAATAACTATCCATAATAGAAAAGATAAACTTCTCCAACTTTTTAACTTGCTCATATTAATCATCTCCCACTTTTAGAGGTTTATGTTTCCTCAGGAATGAATATTCATTCCTATTATTTGAAAACTAYCATTTTGGAATGAACGTTCATTCCTATTAAATTATTTTATAAACGCTATTAAACTACTCTTACCAGAATAAATATTCATTTCTTTAGCTATACAAACATATCATCTCCTATTTTCATATCTATTTAGGAATGAATGTTCATTCCTATCCTTATAAAGCTATAGAATCAAATGATTCTAATAGCATTCCAAGAGCTTTCTTCCAATTCTTTTACTAATTCTTTTGAGTATTCTAATTGCCCTGTCGCCATTACTTTTGTTAATTTTTCAAGCGGCTGATATACAATAATAATTAAAGCAACTGGAGGTAATGGACGAAGAAGGCCTTTTTCAATCCCACCCTCTATAATATTCATAAAGAATCCTATAAAGTCGTCAAATATTTTCTTACTCTGTTCATCAAGAAAATAACTATCACAGTGAGAATTTGTAAAAAGAAAAGCATCCACATTGTTTCTCGCAAATTCAAATAAACGATTATACGTATGACTAAATTGTTCACGAATATTTGCTTCAACAGGAAAATCTGTTTTTATTGTTTCAGATAGTTGTAACATACTTTCTGAAAATAATGAGTTAACGAGTGCCTCTTTATTTTCAAAATAGCGATAAATAGTACCAGCGCCGACATTAGCTT
>NZ_JBFUIN010000964.1:0-1017 GCF_056401855.1 Bacillus sp. P4_D3 | reverse complement strand
GTGCAATTTTATCGGTAATTTCAATTTGTTTTATTATAGCAGGGATATACTGTATACATAAAAAAGTGTAGTGAAAAACAATCAGCCTTTCATGTACTATACATGAAAGGCTGATTGTTTTTATGTGTTGAAGGAGTCTTTTAGAAGAATTGTAGTTTTTAGATTGATAGTTAAAACTGTAACAGCTTATGTATAATTAATATCATTTTGTCAAATGAATGTCACATAAAAGTCTTATAGTGTATATAGAAAGTGAAACATACACAAATCAGGAGATGAAATGATGAAAAAAGCGTTACAATATATATTTATATTACTTACGTTATTTACCTTAAGTTATGTAATTCATACCAACTATGAAAAGCATAAAGAGATTAAAAATAATAAACAAGTAATTAGTGAAGTTGCAAAGAGGTATGATATTCCAGATTGGATACCATTATCAATTGCGGATCATGAAACAAAATTTAACCGAAAAGCAATAGGAGATAACGGAACATCTTTCGGATTATTCCAATTACATCGTGGTGGATTAGCACCAGCACAATTATCGGAAGAGAGTTTAGTGGATTCACGTATAAATACAACGATAGCAATTTCAAGTATGGTCAAATCGTATGAGCGTGGTGTGAAAAAAGGACTGCAGGATTGGGAGTTGCTTAAATATGTTGCTAATACATCAGGGTGGCCAGGAAACTTGGGGGGAGAATGGACAGATAATAATACGAAATATAATAAAGGGCTAGAACAATCATATCAATTATATAAAAAAGAGAAGTAGATATAAAAAGGCATTTTCAATTTGGGGAAATGTCTTTTTTATGTTATAGTATAAAAGTGTTTGGGCGTTATGTTATTTCGATATATCTTCAAATTTGTTATGTAGTATTTTTATATTAAATAACTACTAAAATCATTTTTTTATATAAGGAGTAAGAAGTAGGGAATATGAAAAATATAGATTTTATACTAGAAAGTGATGAAACATTAAAACCGTCAGAACGATTAGTACTATTA
>NZ_JBFUIN010000963.1:0-1018 GCF_056401855.1 Bacillus sp. P4_D3 | reverse complement strand
CTATAATTGCAGGCGTTGTATTCTTACATGAACAAATTGCCTACTATCATATCATTGGTACAATTATGATTGTTCTTGGCGTAATAGGCACAAATTTTTTTGGTAAAAAAGGAATTATAACGAAAAAGAAGAATATCTCCTTGAGTAAATAAAAAGTGAGGGGTAAATAATGCAGAACTCTAATACGATCGATATCCGTAATATACATGAGCTAGAGAACGACTTATCTACTTTATTAAGTAAACCCATTTCTTCAGGAGAAGATTTAGAAAATTGGCTGAAAATACAGTCGAAATTAATATGGGAAATCGAAGAACAATTGAGATCACACTATATTGACTTTCAATGTAATACAGATAACAAAGAAATAAAAGATACGTTTGAATATGATCAACAATATGTAAGGCCTCTTTTGAAACGTTATCAAAATTCCTTTGATAATAAATATTTAGAGTCACCATTTCGAATGCAACTTGATCCAAAAACTTATAGCTTACTAGATAAAAAAATAAAAAATGCGCAAACATTATTTTGTGAAAAGAACATTGATTTAGAAGTAAAAGAAGACAAATTAGTAACTGAGTACTTCGAAATTACAGGCAGTTTGACTGCACTATGGGATGGCGAAGAAAAAACAATTACTGAACTACAGTCTTACTTACAAAATCCGAATCGTGATATACGAAAAAAAGCAAAAATGCTCATTTCTGAAAAATTCTTATCTGTTGAAAATAATTTACAACATATTTTAAATGAATTAATTGCAATCCGTCACCAAAAGGCAAAAAACATTCAATTAGATAATTATCGTGATTATATGTTTAAAAAATATGAACGTTTTGATTATACGGCTGATGATTGCTATGAACTTGCAGAATCCGTTCGTAAATACGTTGTGCCACTTATTGATAATATATTTAATGAGAAAAAAGCTGAACTTCAAGTAGATACACTTCGTCCGTGGGATCTAAAAGCAGCCGCACCAAATCAAAAAGTATTAAAACCCATTGAAGACGAG
>NZ_JBFUIN010000962.1:0-1018 GCF_056401855.1 Bacillus sp. P4_D3 | reverse complement strand
GCTTTGTACCCAGTAAGACTTAATTTATATGTACCATACCCATCACCACAGCCAACATCTAGCACTTGTACTTCCTTTTCCACGTACTGCTCAAAAAATGGAATGATTGTACTCCTGCTCCCGCTATCCCACATTTCTTGACTATTTTGATTCCAAAACTCTGCATTGTTATCCCATTTTTTCTCTGCCGATTCATGCCAATTAAACCTCGTCATACATTCCCCTACCTTCAGTTATTATCATTCATTTCATTCTACATCATTTTCCAAAATTCCTGTTTATCCCGCATTAACGGGCAGTAGAATTCGGCGAATGCGAGGAAGTTAGKTGGGAGATAACTGCCCGTAAAAGCCCGATTGGTGWGGGCTAATAATCAGTGGGGGRTGRACAAAACCCCCACTGATTAAAGTTTCACTTTATCTTCATAAGGAGATGAACAGGATAACAACGAAATCTATTTTCTCCAATTTTTTCTTTACTTGGGTTTAACTCATACTCATGTTCTGTTCCTTATGAAAGATACTATAGATACACCCAATTGAAAGAGAGGGATGTACATGCGAAGAAAGAGAAATCATCATTTTAAAAGTGGTGAAAAAAACGAAGAGTATGCAGCTGAAATATCTCCAGCTGGTATTCCGATTAGACATGAGCGCAAAGAAATTGCAAATGAAATTGAAGGTACAAATACCGGTGCAATGATCGGCTATGTCGCATTATTTCTTTCGTTATTCTCCATTGCTTTTTATCCTGTTACACTCGGCTCCCTTGCTATTTTAGTTGGCTTATTAGCTGTCAATTTTGGGGCAAGAACACTTGGATATACCGCAATTGGTTTTGGCAGTTTTTCTGTTTTATTCACTCTACTATATCCGCTTGCTTTATCAGCGTTTTAAAAAAAAACACACCAAGTTATACTTGGTGTGTTCATTCATGATACAACATGATATGACCGCATCCACAACAATGCTTCGCTGTAATTTCTTGAAAAACCGGATAATTTTCTTCATCTCTATGC
>NZ_JBFUIN010000961.1:0-1019 GCF_056401855.1 Bacillus sp. P4_D3 | reverse complement strand
ATCAAGTTGCAAGCAGTGTAGTAGCACAATTATTATTTTTAGAAGCGGAAGACGCAGAAAAAGATATATTCCTCTATATCAATAGTCCGGGCGGTTCAACGACAGCGGGATTTGCAATATTAGATACGATGAACCTTATTAAACCAGATGTGCAAACACTTTGTATGGGCTTTGCGGCATCATTTGGTGCGCTTTTACTATTAGCTGGCGCAAAGGGAAAAAGATTTGCGCTCCCTAACAGTGAAATCATGATTCATCAACCGCTCGGCGGTGTAAAAGGGCAAGCGACGGAGATTGAGATTACAGCAAAAAGAATATTAAAGTTAAAACATGATATTAACAAAATCATATCTGATCGAACAGGGCAACCAGTAGAAAAGGTAGCTCATGATACAGAAAGAGATTATTTTATGACGGCAGAAGAAGCGAAGGAATATGGAATTGTTGATGCAGTTATTGAGAAAAAATAACATGACACAGGCTAGAGAATATGATAAATTCCCTAGCCTGTTTTTGTCATTCTTTTACCCATTCATCAACTAAAGCTTGATTTTTTTTAATCCATTTTCGCGCGGCTTCTTCCGGATCTTTCGTTTTATTTAGCATGACCATTAAAGTACCTAGTTGTTCATCGTTCATTTTCCATTGATCAAAGTATTTCACAATATCAGGATGATCTTTTTCGAAACCTTTACGAACTGAGTAATAAATGTCATCTTTTTCACCATATACTTTCTTAGGGTCTTTTAAATATTTTAAGTCAAATTCTGAAAAGCCCCAATGTGGATTCCAAAGCGTCACAGCGATTGGTTTCTTTTTCGTATATGCCTTTTTTAATTCACTCATCATCGCAGCTTCTGAAGATTGGACAAGTTTGAGTTTTATATCATATTCTTTCATTGCTTTATTCGTTAAATTCATAAGGCTACTGCCAGGTTCAATCCCGACGATTTTATTATCTAGCTCATCTTTATGAGCGTTTAAATCTTCGATGCTGTTTATGTTTTTCACATAAGAAG
>NZ_JBFUIN010000960.1:0-1020 GCF_056401855.1 Bacillus sp. P4_D3 | reverse complement strand
CTGCATTAAGTTTATTTTTCCAATCTATTTCAACAGACGAGGTGTTAGATATATCCACCTTCGCAACGAAATTTCCTTTTCCTTTAACTGCATAAATGAGTCCTTCTTGTTCTAAATCCGCGTAAGCAGAGAGTACTGTATTTCTGCTCACTGATAATAATTCACTCAGTTCCCTTGTTGATGGGATTTTTTGATCCCCCAACAAATGCCCTTTCATAATCATCTTTTTTAAATAATCTTTTAATTGAATATAAACGGGACGATCTTTTACAACTTTAAAATCCTTAAACAATTCCTTACCCCCTGCAATTATTTTTGCATATTTATTTCATTCTCAAAAGGTCCACCACATATGTATTTTTTATGAATAGCGGTACGGTTATAAAGCCTATAAATCCTTTCGATATAGATTGATTAAATCTTTCAAAGCGGCTGCGGCTGCCCCACGTGGGTTTGAGGCCCCTCCAAGCGTTGTCACTTGTCCCATTGAATCCGTAAAGAATGTAATTCCTTTTTCGGTACTATTTATATTTGCTAATGGATGTTCTTTCTCTAAATTACAAGGTTTTACACTAAGATTTAATTTTCCATTAGCATCTTTATATGCTGATGCAATCAATTTAATAGATTTATTTTGTTCCTTTGCATTTTGAATTTGTTGCGTTGTAACGTGCTCTATTCCGTTTATTTGTATATCTTTGAGTGAATAATCTGTTCCCATTAAACTATTCGTCAAAAGTAATAATTTACAAGCGCTATCCATCCCGCTTATATCTAATAACGGGTTAGTCTCCGCAATTCCTTTATTTTGTGCTTCTTGCAACGCTTCTTCAAACGTCTTATCTTCTTCATGCATCTTTGTAAGAATATAATTTGTTGTCCCGTTCAATATTCCTTCTATTTTTTCAATATGGCAACCTGCTAAACTTAGTTGTCCAATGTCTAATGTCGGTAACGCAGCCGCAGTTGCACCGCTATATCGAATACGTACATTTGCCATTTTTGCTGCTTCCTTTATTT
>NZ_JBFUIN010000959.1:0-1022 GCF_056401855.1 Bacillus sp. P4_D3 | reverse complement strand
TTACAAAATACTCCGCAATGAGAGTCACATCATGGTCTACTTTAATTGGAATTGTACCACTCGTTATATATTGTTTATTCAATGTAAATACGTTAACATGGCCAGTAGATATGCCAAGCTGGGGATCACTAGCATATTCGATCGTCTTTGCGACAATCTTCGGACTTGCGATGTGGTATGTCGGTATTAGCAAAATTGGCTCAACGAAAGTAATGGTATACATGTATCTTGTTCCACTTTTCGCAGTTATTTTTGCGGCTGTAACAATTGGAGAGCAAATCAACATGATGCAATTAGTTGGCGGGTTTATTATCTTCATCGGATTATATGTTGTAAAAAAAGGCGGAGTGAAGAAGCCAGCTTTCAATTTAAAAAAAGCAAGTTAATAGTGAGAAGGATCTCTTTCAAGTAGAAGGAGATCCTTTTTGTTTATGCGATAAAAGCGCTTGTTCAACAGCCCATTTTTGATGATCGTGAAGTAAATGCTCCATAGCCAGTAATGGAGGCATCCACTGTAAAAAATGACCTTCTTCACAGTTTTCGGTTTGTTTCTTTATCATTTTCGCGATGTAAAAGAACCCATCATTTAAATAATATGTATCTTCTTTTTCCGCATAAAAATATCGCGCTGCATTACCGATATACTGTTCAATTTCAATTGTCCATCCTAATTCCTCGARTAATTCACGATGCAAACATCCTTCTTTTGTTTCATTACCTTCCATACCGCCACCTGGTAAAAAGTAACGTTCTCCATTTTGAATGATAGCTATGTTTGAAGTAGTTGGATCAAAAATAACCGCATAACAGCTCGGCCGTAATACATACTGAACAGTAGGTTTTTTAGAACCAAATGTGAGTTTCGAAATCATAAAACACGACCTTTCTCTATAAAATACATAAAAGGGATAATAAGGTAAATGTCGAATTATATTAAGATAATCATAGTTGATTGGAGTGATAACAAAATGATAAATCGAAAATGTTCAAGGTGTAAAGAAATAACGGGTACAATACATGGT
>NZ_JBFUIN010000958.1:0-1023 GCF_056401855.1 Bacillus sp. P4_D3 | reverse complement strand
CTCCTCATATGCAGATTTAAATCTTTCGGGCAGTAAATTTAATTTGGTGACTTTAGGTGGAGTTCAATTCAAGAATACAAATCTTGGAGCGGAAAAGGAACCTATTTTATTTGATAGATGTGATTTGGAAGGATGTACAATAAGTAACAGTAATCTTAAAAACGTTGAGATAGAAAATTGTAATATAACTGGTATGAAAATAAACGGTATTCCAGTAGAAGAACTGCTTGAGTTGTATAATCGGGTGAAAAATTAAACAAAAAAACACTTAGTATCTTCTAAGTGTTTTTTTTATTTTGAACGAGAGAATATAAGAGATGATGTTCAAAAAATGAATATTATATCGAAATAATTATATAAAAATAACACAAAGAAATAAGGGTAGGCAGGATTTTAATATTGGATATTAGAATATGATAATTGAATGGAGGGGAGAAAGATGGGGATTAACGTTAGAGCAGTAGAAACACAGGATGCTAGAGCAATTCATCGTATATGCATTCAAGATGATGTTTTACCATATATGGTTTTCCTACCTAGTATGCGTGTAGATGCAATGGAGAATAGAATTCGAAATTTAGCACAGAATCAATTTGAATTTGTAGCAGAATATGATGGAGAAGTTGTTGGATTTGTCGGTTTAACCCAAAGTCCAGGACGAAGATCTCACTCGGGTGATTTATTCATCGGAGTAGATAGTGAATATCACAATAAGGGAATTGGAAAAGCACTTCTTACAAAAATGCTTGATTTAGCTGATAATTGGCTAATGTTAGAGCGAGTGGAGCTTGGTGTATTAGAAACGAATCCTAGAGCCAAAGTATTATATGAAAAATTTGGATTTATCGAAGAGGGTGTAAAGGTTGGGAATTTGAAGGCTCATGGGAAATTTGTTAACGAAATCATGATGAGTCGTTTTAGACCAAATGGTTTGATTGTACATAATAAATAGAGGGGTAAATTGAACAGAAATATCGATTTGTTTTGAAAAAAGTATGGCAAAAGGACGCCATGCTTTTTTAG
>NZ_JBFUIN010000957.1:0-1023 GCF_056401855.1 Bacillus sp. P4_D3 | reverse complement strand
GTTAAATATGCATAATCTCATATGACCTATTTTGAAAAGTATTGTATACTCTGAAACTATACGATACTTTTTCGTATAGTTATAGAATGTAAGGAGTGACAAGATGAGAAAGCCAAATAAGTATGTGACAGTTGCCCTGCTTTGTTCAACAATTGTAATGGGTGGCTTACACGCGTCGTCTGTATCTTACGCATCTACGAAATCGACTGTAGTTACTACACAATCAGATGCTAAATTATTAAATGATTTTCGAAAAGAATTAAAAAAACATATTGATAATCGAGATGAAAATATTACAATCGCATATAAAACAAAAGATAGAAATGCTAGAGATGTTATGGACCAATTATACAAAGAATATAATAAAATTGTAGATGCTGATGAGTATGTAAAATATAATGTAGCGTCTACTAAATATTCTATAAAAGGGATGCCTGGGAATTATACATTTACATTACAAGTGAAGTATCGTGAATCAAAAGAGCAAACACAGTATGTAAAGTCTCAGGCGAAAGCAATTGTAAATTCTATCATTAAACAAGGCATGGATGAACATGAAAAAGTGAAAGCTATTCATGATTATGTTGTGAAACAAGTATCATATGATACGTCTTATCAAGCATATACAGCGTATGAAGCGTTAGCGAATCGTTCTGCCGTTTGCCAAGGATATACATTGTTAACATATCAATTACTAAAAGAAGCAGGTATTCAAAATCATATTGTAACAGGTACAGGGAATGGACAAGCTCATGCATGGAATTTAGTGAACATTGATAACAAGTGGTACCACCTTGATACTACATTCGATGATCCGGTGCCAGATAAAGCTGGGCGCGTAACATATTCATATTTTAATATGTCTGATGACCAATTAAGCAAAGACCATGAATGGGATCGTAGTAAATATCCAGCGGCAACTACAAGTTACTTCAACGAATTAACAAGCAAAATAAAAGCCGGTAGTTCAAAAACTGCTGTATATGAACAAATGTTAAAAGAAACAAATTTAAAGTATTTATC
>NZ_JBFUIN010000956.1:0-1024 GCF_056401855.1 Bacillus sp. P4_D3 | reverse complement strand
CTCTATCATCTTCAACTGCTACAAATATTGTCGCATATTCATTTTCTATAAAACGGTGGACCATCTTTTCTTGTTGCTCTACTGTAGTTTTTCGTTCTCCTGGTTCGTATAACATAAATTTCGTTTCTTCGTCTAATTGCTTACTTAATTGTAAAAATGATGCTGCATCTTCTACTCTAATCTCTCGTATCATCTTGATCCCCTATCCATTCTGTTAGTTTAAAATTTTCCTTGTAAAAACATTTTCTCCACTATTCTGAAAATCCCTTTCTAAATTTCTTACTATAAATAGACAAATTTCGATATTACTATAATAATAGGTAATTATGTCTATACTGTGACATGTCTTTCTACCTATAGATTATGAATAAAAAACACGTAAGCTTCTCGCTTACGTGTTTCCCGTATTAACGGGTATCCCGATTGATAAGGGCTAATTAAATTCCCACTTTATCCATTCACTTTTTCCGCTTGCCAAAAATACCCTCCAAATGCTTTAGCAAGAACATCAATCGATCTATTTAATTCTTCATCTGTATTATCTACGCCACCAACTTCAATTAAAATCGCATGTCCTGATAAGTCTTGATTATAGACTCCATTTCCTGTTTGGAACCCTTTTTGAATTACACCACGGCTCACTCCTGGATATTTCTTATTAATTTCCTCATGAAGAGCTGTTGCTAATTGTAAGTTCTTTTCATAATTTTTATTTCCTTTCCCAATTACAAAAGCAAGCTTTGCATATGATTTATCTCCAATTGTTTTTGTCGTGACATTTTTCCGTGCACTATCACGGTGCAAATCGAAAAAATATTGGAGTTCTTTATTACCAGCCATCGCTTCTTGTACAATTTCTCGTGACAGTTTATAAGAACTATTACTATTTAATCCTTTACTTATTAATTTTTGACCAACATCCGTTTTATCGTTAGTAGCACCGATCCCTTCACTTTCTAACTGTTCACGCAATCGATCGCCAACTATTGAAATATTCGTTACAGAACTCGTTGCTTTATTTGGA
>NZ_JBFUIN010000955.1:0-1025 GCF_056401855.1 Bacillus sp. P4_D3 | reverse complement strand
AATTTCGATAGTTCTCGCTTCATTACGCTCTCGTCCCTTCACTATCGTTTCAATAGCTTAATAAAAAATAAAAGGCTCTTTTCGTAAAGATTGTTGCTTATAATTAAAATAAAGGTTAAWTTTCTTAATACGGTATAGTATTTACAGCAGATTATTCAGCAAACGGGCAGGATTGTGAAAGTATTGAGTTCGAGATATCTTCCTAAAAACCATTACTATAATAAAAGGATGACAAAATTTTTATGGTTAGTATGATAATTTGGAAACAGAAGTCAGCTTAATCTATGAAAACCTTATCTGAGGAGTGATGTAGGTGAAACAAAATATTTACGATAATCCGAATTTCTTCAAAAACTACACAGCATTGCGTGAAAGTGGAATAAACGCTAATGACTTCATAGAACAGCCAGCAATCAAATCATTAATTCTGTGTTTGAAAGGAAAATCGGTATTAGACTTGGGTTGCGGTGATGGTCATTTTTCAAAGTATTGTATAGAAAATGGTGCAAAAAACGTAATAGGTGTAGACATATCCAAAAATATGATTGAACGTGCTAAAAAGTTAAATCAGGATGATAACATAGAATTTATGTGTCTTCCTATGGAGGATATGGGACTAACCAATCAAAAGTTCGACCTGATTATAAGTTCCCTCTCTATACATTACATTGAAAATTACTCGGCAATGATTCAAAAGATTAATGAACTATTAAAAAGCAGTGGTGAATTTATCTTTTCAACCGAACATCCAATAGCAACAGCTCGCAAAGGAAGCAACCATTGGATAAAAACTGAGGATGGTAATACATCACACTGGGCATTAGATAATTATCAAGAAGAAGGAATCAGAGTACACAACTGGTTTGTTGACGATAGTGTGGTTATTTATCATAAAACTGTTGCCACATTAATAAATACTTTGATTGAACACGGGCTTTCGCTGGATAAAATAATCGAACCACAATCAACTTTGGCAGGGATAGAGAAAATGCCAGATTTAATAAACGAATCGCGAAGTCCATCTT
>NZ_JBFUIN010000954.1:0-1026 GCF_056401855.1 Bacillus sp. P4_D3 | reverse complement strand
CCGCAAAAGTATGTACTGGTACAAACAAAATAACAGCTAAACAAAAACAAATGAATAGTTCCTTAGTCCATATTTTTTTCACACGCATCCCCCAAACTTCCAATTGTAAGAATATTATACCAATTTTCAGAACAAATCGCATACGTTGATTTTATTCCTCCAAAATACCTAATGTTAGGTTTTCTAACATTACCTAAAAAAGTTTTCTGAATTTTTAGTTGATTTTTCTTTTTATTTCGAATATGATATGAAACATAACGAATCGATGTTATATTTTCTAACATCATAGGAGGAGAGAGAATGAATACGGGAGATACAGTTTTTATTTTTGTAACGACAGTAATGGTTATGTTGATGACACCAGGATTGGCACTTTTTTATGGAGGTATGGTTCGCAGTAAAAACGTACTCAGCACGACCATGCACAGTTATAGCGCAATGGCTATCGTTTCGATTCAATGGATTGTTATCGGTTATTCTTTATCATTCGGACCAGATTGGCACGGACTTATCGGCAATCTCGATTGGTTCGGTTTAAACGGCGTTACCTACGCACCAAACCCAGACTACTCATCTACTATTCCTCACAATTTATTTATGATGTTCCAACTCATGTTCGCTATTTTAACTCCCGCTTTAATTTCAGGTGCATTCGCTGAAAGAATGCGATTTTCTGCCTTTCTTATTTTTATCCTTCTTTGGACAACAATCGTTTACAATCCTGTCGCTCATTGGGTATGGGGCGTTGGCGGATGGCTGAGAGAACTCGGCGCATTAGACTTCGCTGGCGGTAATGTCGTTCATATCACATCTGGCGTTGCCGGTCTTGTATTAGCTATCTTCCTAGGAAAACGAAAAAACATAAGCGGTACCTCTCCTCATCATTTACCATTTACAATGTTAGGCGCAGGCTTACTCTGGTTCGGCTGGTTCGGTTTTAACGTCGGTAGTGCATTATCTTTAAATGACGTAGCTTTAACTGCATTTATTAATACAAATATAGCCGCTGCTGCTTCAGCTCTAACT
>NZ_JBFUIN010000953.1:0-1027 GCF_056401855.1 Bacillus sp. P4_D3 | reverse complement strand
ATGCATATTCAATTACTTCACTTTTCCCTTTTCCTTTACTTACTTTATATAAAGGTGGAAGTGCGATAAATACTTTACCAGCTTCAATAAGTGGTTTCATGTAACGGTAGAAGAACGTCAGTAGTAACACTTGAATATGTGCTCCATCCGTATCTGCATCGGTCATAATAACAACTTTATCGTAGTTAATATCTTCAACAGCGAACTCATTCCCTACGCCGCCGCCAATTGCGTAAATAATCGTATTGATCTCTTCATTCTTAAAAATATCAGCAAGCTTTGCTTTTTCCGTGTTAATTACTTTACCACGTAATGGTAGCACCGCTTGGAAACGGCGATCTCGCCCTTGCTTTGCTGAACCACCAGCCGAGTCACCCTCTACTAAATACAATTCGTTTTTCTGAGGATTACGTGATTGCGCAGGTGTTAACTTCCCGCTTAAAGTACCTTCTGATTTTTTCTTCTTCTTACCAGTACGTGCTTCTTCTCTCGCTTTACGAGCAGCCTCACGTGCTTGCGCTGCTTTAATCGCCTTTCTCACAAGAAGTGTAGCTACATCTGGATTTTCTTCTAAAAAGTAAGCTAAATGCTCAGATACAATTGCATCAATTGAAGAACGAGCTTCACTTGTACCTAGTTTCCCTTTCGTTTGCCCTTCAAACTGGAGTACGTCTTCTGGTACACGTACAGAAACAATCGAAGCTAATCCTTCACGAATATCTGTACCCTCTAAATTTTTGTCTTTTTCTTTTAATAAAGAAACTTTACGAGCATACTCATTGAACACACGTGTCATTGCTGTTTTAAATCCAGCTTCGTGTGTACCACCGTCTTTTGTACGTACATTATTTACAAACGAAAGAATGTTTTCTGAGTAACCATCATTAAACTGAAACGCTAACTCTGCTTCAATTCCATTTTGCTCACCCGAGAAATATACAACTGGATGAATCGAATCTTTCTCTTCGTTTAAGTATGAAACGAAAGCCTCAATTCCTGTTTCATAATGAAACACATCTTCTAAATC
>NZ_JBFUIN010000952.1:0-1027 GCF_056401855.1 Bacillus sp. P4_D3 | reverse complement strand
GAAATAACGGGTACAATACATGGTGGTAAAAAAATAAATGAAGAATTTTTGTGTGAAGATTGTCTGCAAAAAGGAATTGCGAGCGGGGAAATCGAATTATCACAAGTGGAGAAAGAACAAACTTCGTATCTTTCTATAAAAATATTAAAAATAATGAGTGTTATTTATTTAATATCATCCGTTTTAATGGCCGTATACGCTGGAACACTTATACATGATCCAGGCTTTGTTGAACTATCATTTTCAGGATCAGGTGCAGTTGGCATTATTATGCTAGGGTCAATATTCCAATCTGCTCTTGTATTTTGTGGTATTTGGGTATTCATTCTTTTAGTAGAAACGGTTATTAAAATTTATGAGAAAATGAAGTGAGTGAGAGGGAGAAATACATGCGAGTAAGAAACATTCAAGGGGAAGATTATGTAAAGATTCATTCCGTCTTAAATGATTGGTGGGGCGGAAGAGATATGGCTAATATGTTGCCAAAATTGTTTTTCGTTCACTTTCAAGAAACGAGTTTTATCATTGAAGAAGAAGGAGAAACGTTAGGTTTCTTATGCGGATTCTTTTCACAAACGCATAAAGAGGAAGCGTACGTTCATTTTATCGGTGTAAATCCGAAATATAGAAGAAAAGGAATCGCATCGACACTGTATTCTTATTTCTTCGATGTCGCTCGTGCAAATAACCGTAAAGTTGTAAAAGCGATAACGTCAACAGTTAATAAAAAATCGATACAATTTCATCAAGAAATTGGCTTTGAAATTGAAGCCGGGGATGATGAGGTAGATGGTGTATCCGTACATACAAATTATGATGGGAACGGCGGGAGTAGAGTTTTATTTTTAAAAAATGTGTAAAGTAGGCTAACGTGAAGTTAGCCTTTTTGTTGTGAGGAGGAAAGAATATGGAGAGTTCTCAAAGTAGAAACGAGTATTTACGACGTATTTATAAAGTGCAAGACTATATAGAATCAAATATAAATGATTCGCTTTCCATTGAAGATTTAGCGAATGTTGCAGGCTTT
>NZ_JBFUIN010000951.1:0-1029 GCF_056401855.1 Bacillus sp. P4_D3 | reverse complement strand
GAGGGATTATTGCAGTTACTTTGATGCTCTTTTCTTTTCCATACATGGGATTTTCCTACGATCTTCGAGTTGTTCCTCTTATTCTATCTTTTATTTACTTTGGTCGCATTGCTGGTTGGATTACGTTAATTAGCATTATTATAATGCGTATCTTTTACATTGGAGGTTACTGGGAACCTCCTGTGATTGCTTATTTAGGTTTGGGTATCCTATTTGTTACTTTTAAAACATATTTTAAAAACCCTCATCCTTTTAAAAGTGCATCTTTATATTTTTCTGTTTTTGTCGGAATAAAGTGGTTAGTTGGTGTATTATTTAATACTACATTACTTTACACAGGAGGCTTATTATATATAGCATTAGGACTTTTAATTGGGCTATTTCTTATGGAAGCCTACCAGAGATTGTATTATTTAACACAGGACTTATCTAAAATGAATCGGGAATTAAAAAAATCGAAGCAAGAACTCACAGATACCGTACATGAGCTTCAAGGAGGGATTTTTAAATTTAAAAAAGTGGGTAAACACTTTATACACACTTTATGTGATGGACAGTTTTATTATCAAAAAGGATTTTATTCTGAACAGGTGGTAGGAAAAAGCTTACGGACTATTGATGCTTCTATTGTTCCACCACATTTAGTTCCACAATTGATGAAGTATTATCTTCAGGCATGGGAAGGGAAAGAAATTATATTCGAATTACCCTGGCCAGATGATAAAACGATTATTCTTATTGCACTTAGGCCGATTAAACGAAATGGACAAGTTATTGAAGTTGTTGGTTCTACAGTCGATATAACCGAAAGGAAAAAGGTAGAATCAGAATTAAGAGCTACCAAAGAATTACTAGAATCATTTATAAAGCATAATGTAGATGCTATTACCATTTCTGATCGAGAAGGGCATATTTTACAAGCAAATAAAGCTTATGAAAAGATATTTGGATGGTCATTACAAGAAATCATAGGTAAGAGATTACCCTGTGTACCAGATTTCTTAATGGAAGAATCACTTAAAGATATTC
>NZ_JBFUIN010000950.1:0-1031 GCF_056401855.1 Bacillus sp. P4_D3 | reverse complement strand
TAAATAACTAGATATGATATATAAAAAAATTTTCTCCTTTCCATGTTTCTTGCTTTTATAGGTAGTGCAACTTTATAAAAAAGTAATTGGATACCTGTAAAAAAGCAGAATGTGTGAAAGCTARTAATCAATTGATTATTAGCTTTCATTTTATAATTCGTTTTGGACGTATTCAGAAAACTCTCGTATTGTTTTTTCATTTCGGCGATAGTATGTCCATTTTCCAATTCGGTCAGATTCTAGTAAGCCTGCTTTTTTCATAGTTAATAAATAACTAGAAATAACCGATTGAGCTAAGCCAGTTTTAAGCTGGATATCTCCTACACATACTCCAACTTGAAAGTTAAGGCCTTGTTCTAGATAAGGCTTTTCATCGAAATGGTTTTCTGGATTTTTCAACCATGATAAAATTTGACATCTTGTTTCATTTGACAATGCTTTATAAATTAATAAAGGTTCCATAAGGATATTATATCTACTTTTATAGATTTGTAAATAGGTTTTGGTGATTTTAAGGGAAGAAGGTATATGTGATCCCCTTGAATAGGAATAAGGTGCTCTTGATCTGTACCCTTTGTAAAGGACATTCCAAAAAAGTTAGGCAACCTCAAGAAGATGATTTCTGTATGCCAACAGGAGTCATCTTCTTTAAATTCCATTGATAGCAAGAATGATTATAGTACGTCATATATGGGGTGGCGTCACATTGCTATCAAGTTAAGAAATACATTCTTCCTCAAAATGAAAAAAATGAACTAAATTCCTACGGACAACTATGAAAGGATGAAATTTCCGTTTTGGGGATACTTCAAAATCTTAGGCTGATGGGTATGGGGTAGAGTCACATCGCTATCAAGCTAAGCTTATGCAAAGTTAATTTTAGGCGAGATTGTTTCTTTTTTCTAAAGGGCAAGTGTAGGTAATTTAAAAATTTGCATACGAAATAAACCCTAATGGGTTTCACTTTTTTGAATTAAGCGGCTTGATTATCAGACAKGGTACAATTGTATATCAGACAGGGTACAATTGTA
>NZ_JBFUIN010000949.1:0-1031 GCF_056401855.1 Bacillus sp. P4_D3 | reverse complement strand
ATCCTGGGGAGACAATCGCTTTAGTCGGTCCAACTGGATCAGGAAAAACAACAATTATTAATTTGTTAACTCGCTTTTATGACATTCAAAAAGGGAAAATTAGCATTGATGAAAAAGATATAAAGGATTATGATATTAATTCTTTGCGGAGTAAAATAGGGGTTGTTTTACAGGATACGTATTTATTTGCTGGGACGATTATGGATAATATTCGTTATGGGCGTTTGGATGCAAGTGACGAAGAAGTAATGGCCGCTTCTAAAGCTGCATCAGCACATTCTTTTATTAAGCATTTACCGAATCAATATGAAACGGAAATTGCTTCGGAAGGATCGAATTTAAGTCAGGGACAAAAACAACTTCTTGCGATTGCACGAGCAATTTTAGCAGATGCAGATATATTAATTCTCGACGAAGCTACATCTAATATCGATACGAGAACAGAATTACAAATTCAAGCTGGATTAAATAATTTAATGAGAGGGCGAACGAGCTTTGTAATTGCTCATCGGCTGAAAACGATTGAAAAAGCAGATCAAATACTTGTAATAAAAGATGGAAGTATTTTAGAGAGAGGAAATCATGAAACTCTTATGGAAGATGGAGGGTTTTACTTTGATTTGTATACGAGTCAGTTTAAAATTTAACAAAAACATTGATGTGGTGAGGTTTCTCTAGAAAAGAGAAACCTCATTTTTTATATTTGCAAACATTACCATCCGAATAGTCTTTCACTAAATGTTTTAACAGCGTCCTTTTGCAGACCAGGTGAAAAATGTGAATAGCGATTTAAAGTTATGAAAACGTCCTTATGACCCAATCGTTCGCTTACAATCTTTGGATGTACTCCTTGTTTTAAAAGAAGCGTTGCATGTGTATGGCGTAAATCATGAAATCTAATGTTGTTTAATTCTGTTTTTTTCAAATAGGCTTTAAATTTATCGTGAAAGCCACTTTTGTCTTCTTTTTCCGGTCTCTGGATCAGCTCCGATATCGACAATAATACACCACTTTGTTCCTCTTTTTCGAAT
>NZ_JBFUIN010000948.1:0-1032 GCF_056401855.1 Bacillus sp. P4_D3 | reverse complement strand
TTCAATGCGTTATGATGGGAGTATTGATAGTGTAAGAGTACTTGCTCATGAATTAGGACATGCTTGGCATTTTTATGTTATGAGTTTTGAACAATCCACTTCATTTTTAGATGGTTATCTGCCAATGAGTACAGCTGAATCAGCGTCTATTTTCTTTGAAATGGTACTTGTAGATCACTTAATAAAAACAGCAGAATGTACAGAAATGAAAAAGTCATTGCTTAGCTGGAAAATTAGAAATAGCTTTAATTATGTTATGGCGATTCGTGCATCGTTTCAGTTCGAAAAGAGTTTTTATGAAAAAAGTAAAGAAGGGCCTATAAGTGCTGATGAAATTGAGAAATTATCTATAGCCGTGCAAGAAAAGGCATATGGAAATGCACTAACAGAATATCAGCCGTTTGTTTGGATGAAATACGTTCAGTTTTATATAGCAGATGTTCCTTTTTATAATTATCCATACACATTTGGTTATTTAGTAAGTTTTAGTTTACTAGAATTAGCGAAAGAAAATAAAAGGGAATTTCATTTGAGGTATAAAGAATTTTTGCGAGAAACGGGAAAAGCTCCAGTTGAAGAACTTATGAAAATACATTTTGAAATTGATTTAACAAATTATGAATTTTGGAATAAATCTTTTATACAAATCCATAAAGATATTGATGAATATTTGCAGCTTATGTAGGGGGCGCACAAATAGATAAAGGGGAATACATTATGAACAGAATCGGTATTATCGGAGCAATGCAAATAGAAATAGACTTACTTTTAGAAAAACTACATATAGATGAGGAACAAACTATTGCTGGAATGCCTTTTTATAAAGGGAATTTCATGGGTACAGAGATTATAATTACTCGCTGTGGTGTAGGGAAAGTAAATGCAGCTGCATGTACACAAATATTAATTAGTAAGTTTGATATAGACTCTATCATTAATACAGGTGTTGCGGGTGGATTACATCCGGATGTGAAAGTTGGCGATCTAGTTATTTCTACAAATGTTAMGCATCATGATGTTAATAAAAATCAA
>NZ_JBFUIN010000947.1:0-1032 GCF_056401855.1 Bacillus sp. P4_D3 | reverse complement strand
ATCTATTTCTACATATTCTTTATTTACAAATTCACTCATAATCAATCCTCCAATTTTTCAAAAAACCTCACTTCAGCATGAAGTGAGGTTTCTTCTTATACAATATGCTCATCTAACCATGAAATCAAATCTTGAAATACATCTCCTCTATTCACTTCATGGAACATTTCATGTCTACCATTTTCATATAAACGAAGTGTTACATCTTTCACACCACATTTTTTATAGTTTTCGTATACTTCTTTTACACCTTTCCCCATATCCCCAACAGGATCACGATCACCAGAGAATATATGTATTGGAAGATTTTTTGGTGTCTTCTTGTATTCTTCTATTTTATTTACTTCTAGAACTCCATGAAACAATTCTCGTTAAAAACTAGTCGTGCAAATGAATCCACATAACGGATCCGCAATATAATTATCAACTTGATGAATATCTGAAGATAACCAATCAAATTTCGTACGATTTGGCTTAAAGTGTGAGTTGAAGTTTCCGAAAGATAAGAAGTTCAGCATCGGACTTTTCGTTTTCTTTCCGCGAAGTTTCATCTCAATTGTCGCTACTTTATGACCGATACTTCCTAAAAGCCCTGGATTTCCACCAGTTCCTGAAATAAGGAATCCATCATATAATTCACCTTTAAGTTGTACAGCACGTCTTGATAAAAAAGAACCCATACTATGTCCAAGTAAAAATAACGGGCATGTCTGCTCTTCTTTTATCATTTCCGAAACAAAGATAACATCAGACACAGCCTGATTCCAACCTACATTTGGTTCAAAATGACCATAGTCTTCTTCCCTTTTCACTGTTTTTCCATGCCCTTTATGATCATGAGCATAAACACCATATCCTGCTTCTAATAAAGCATCAATAAATTCTGTATAAACACCTGCATGTTCTGTCATACCATGTGCAATTTGAACAATTCCCCGCGGATTTCCTTCTGGTAACCATTTACGCAAGTAAATTTCCGATTTATCCAATGCCGTAACGAAATTTTCCTGTATGCTCATTCCGACAGCCTCC
>NZ_JBFUIN010000946.1:0-1034 GCF_056401855.1 Bacillus sp. P4_D3 | reverse complement strand
TAATGATGCAGAGCATGAAATAATTGTATGTGACGGAAAGTTATTGGATGCAAATTTCGTATTTACCTTTACATATAAGACAGAAGAATAATACTTACTATTAGGCGTATTTCATGCGGTTTTGTATGGGTGATAAAGTGAAGCTTTAATCAGTCCGCACCAATCGGGCGTTTACTGCCCAAAAATAGCGGGATAAATGAGAAGTACCGGTATTCTTCATGGGAAGGATGCCGGTATTTTTTATGTGGTTCCGGTGCAAATGTTACCTCTATTCCAAATAGTTGATAAATAAACTTCACTTCATTTTAGACAGACTTGTCCAGCAATTAATTCTACAATTTATTAGGCAGTCAGATGATATTGATGGAATTAGTTACTTCTCTACTAAAATAGATAACTACTCATTAGAAATATCTGAAGTCTATAGAAACTTCGCTTTCCCTGTACAGGGAAAGCAAAAAGAAGGACTATGTCCAATTCTTAAAAATAAATTTGAAGTTACTGATGCAGTATCATGGAAGATTCAACCAGGTTCGGAAAGGGCTGCGAGTGATTCAGACGAATGACTCGCAGCTACCTCAATCATAGATCATGTCTAATGAACCTGTTGAAATTTACACAGGAATACTTGAAATGCAAAGGAGTTTTACAATCGAATCTGTTTTATTCACCCAATTGTGAGGTGTTGTTGAATCTAGGAAAATACAATCATAAGGATTCAAAACATGCTCCTCTTTGTCAATGATGATCGTCAGTTTTCCTTCTAGAACGTATAGAAATTCTTGCCCCGAATGTGAATAAGATTCCTCTCTTTGAGCACCTGGGTTAAGCAAAACTAAAATGGGATTAAATAGTGGATTTTCAATGTTGCCCGCTAAATCTCTATAAAAAAATTGGTTATGTAGAGTGTTCGTCTTACTAATGATGTTTCTCATAACTGTTGGTGTTGTCTGCTTTTCGGACTCTGAAAAAAAGTAGCTCGGATTGACACCGAGTGCTTCAGAAATTTTTTTCAATGATTCGAGTGTTATGGA
>NZ_JBFUIN010000945.1:0-1037 GCF_056401855.1 Bacillus sp. P4_D3 | reverse complement strand
GTTCATAATCTATAGTCCACTTATTAATTACAACAAATTGTAACGCGCTATATAAAATAAACAAAATGAATACTAGTGTAGTGGACCAAAGTGTTAATTTCCACTTTATAGGCAAATTTCTAATTCGGTACATAATGTTTTTTATCATTTCATTATATATCCAGCACCGCGGACTGTTTGGATATACTCCTCCTTATCTAAACTATGTAACTTATTACGTAGATAACGAACATATACATCGACTATATTTGTCTCAACCATTGCATCATATCCCCATACTTGGTCCAGTAAAATATCACGGGTAAGAACTCGATTAATATTTTTCATAAACATAAGCAGTAGCTCGAATTCTTTATTTGTAAGTTCAATTTCTTCATTTCCTTTAGTTATAGTTCGAGATTCAATCTGAAGCTGTAGATCTTTAAACGAAAGAAATGATGCGTGCTTTTGCTCTGTATTTTCTTCTCTCCTAAAAATCACTCTCATACGTGCTAAAAGTTCTTCAATCGCAAACGGTTTTGGAAGATAATCATCAGCTCCACTATCTAACCCTGTCACACGGTCCATAATACTATCACGAGCAGTCAACATGATAATAGGTGTACTTTTAGTTGCTCTTAGTCGACGACATACTTCCAGTCCGTTTAATCCTGGTAACATTAAATCAAGTAATATGAGATCGTAATTCTTTTCAAGTGCTGCTTCTAATCCCTTTCTTCCATCAAGTTGTATATCTACTATATATCCTTCATACTTTAATTCTAATTCTAAAAAATCTGCTAAGCTTTCCTCATCTTCAATAATTAGTATATGTTGCAACGATACTTCCTCCTATACGATTAAATGAATAAGTAATCCTATTCCGAATAAAACCGCAATGAATTGATGTACTTTTCGATACATCTTCAATTTTGTTTTCTGATTAGATTTCTGTAAACCAAATCCTGCAACCCCTAATGCTATTAAGGTTAAAAGAGAAAATATACCACTGTATATTAGTATTATATGACGACTTCTTTTTATTAAAAAGTAAACAC
>NZ_JBFUIN010000944.1:0-1037 GCF_056401855.1 Bacillus sp. P4_D3 | reverse complement strand
ACATAAGATAATAATCATCAATATAGCTGGTATTATTATTAAAAAATTAGTGAGTAAATCAACGAATCCACCGATAATATAAGAAAACCCTCGGAACAAGCCTTCAAAGTTCTCATATAAACTTGCAACAAATGAGTCGACCCATTCCCCTAATGGAATACGCGGTATACTATTCATCGTCTTTCACCTCTTCCTCAATGTTACCTGCAAGAGCTTGAATGACACTTTCACGTTTAATAATTCCTCTTAACCTTTTCTTCTCATCAATTACGGGTAACGGATATTTCATCTCCGCCATTTTTGCATACGTCTCTTCAAGTAAAGTATCTAAATAAACGTGCGGAATATCATTAAGTAATAAATCAGCAATCGGCCACTGTTTTTGTACTGCTTTACTTGCATCATCTGCGGTTAATATACCTAAAAACTCATACTTTTTGTTTACAACATATACTGTAGAAACGCCCGCGTTCCTCATAATTTGTAGTGCCACACGAGGTCCACGATCAATTAATAAAGTCTCCGGTCGTTTTAATATAGACTCCGCCGTAATTACTTTTCCTAAATTCACATCCGCAACGAATTTCTCTACAAATTCATTTGCAGGGCTCATCATAATTTCTTCCGGTGTTCCAATTTGGACAATTTCTCCATCTTTCATTAATGCAATACGATCACCAATTCGAAGAGCTTCATCTAAATCATGTGTAATAAAAATAATTGTTTTCTCCATTTTGTCTTGTAGCTCTAACAATTCATCTTGCATTTCTTTTCGAATAAGCGGGTCTAATGCACTAAATGATTCATCCATGAGTAAAACATCCGGATCATTCGTAAGCGCTCTTGCAATACCAACTCGTTGTTGCATACCACCACTAAGTTGACTTGGGTAATTATCTTTATGATGATCTAGCCCTACTAACTGTAGCGATTCTAACGCCTTATTTTCTCTTTCCTCTACTGGAACTCCTTGAATTTCTAACCCGTACGCAACGTTTTGTATCACTGTACGTTGCGTACGGGTTAGAAATTCAAGG
>NZ_JBFUIN010000943.1:0-1043 GCF_056401855.1 Bacillus sp. P4_D3 | reverse complement strand
GAACTGGCATCGCTAGCAAAGACTGCGCGAGCGGAAGTGTTAGTATCAACGACGCAAAAGCGTCCGAAGTTTCATCCTGCAACTTATATAGGAAAAGGTAAACTAGAAGAGCTTGCTGCGATGACGGAAGAGTTAGAGCCGGCTGTTATTGTTTTTAATAATGAGTTAACACCAAGTCAAATTCGGAATTTATCTTCAGTATTAGATGCGAGAGTGATTGACCGAACGCAGTTAATACTAGATATTTTTGCGCAACGTGCGAAATCGAGAGAGGGTAAGCTTCAAGTAGAGTTAGCTCAGTTGCAATATACAATGCCGCGCCTTATGGGGCAAGGTTTGTCTTTATCACGTCTTGGTGGTGGAATTGGTACGAGAGGKCCGGGAGAGACGAAGCTCGAAACGGACCGTCGTCATATTCGATCACGTATTGATGAAATAAAGAAGCAACTTGCGGTTGTTGTAGAACATCGGAAAAGATATCGTGAGAGAAGGAAAGATAATAAAGTATTTCAAATTTCGTTAATTGGGTATACAAATGCAGGGAAATCTACGTTGTTTAATAGATTAACGGAAGCTGATACGTTTGAAGAAAACTTATTGTTTGCAACACTAGATCCGACGACAAGGAAAATGCCGTTACCTTCTGGTTATACAGTGCTTTTGACTGATACGGTTGGTTTTATACAAGATTTACCTACGTCACTAATCGCTGCTTTTCGATCTACGTTAGAAGAAGCTGGGGAAGCGGATGTTATTTTACATGTTGTTGATTCAGCAGATCCTAATTATGTAGGGCATGAGCAGACAGTAAAACAATTATTGTCAGACCTTGAAATTAATCGTATTCCTATTATTACGTTATATAATAAAAAAGATAAATTGCATCAAAACTTCATTCCATTTCCGAAAAGTGATTTCTTAATGACTAGTGCTTTTGAAGAAAGTGATTTACTGCGTATAAAAGAAGCGATAGAAATGAAGATGAAGGAAGAAATGGATGATTATCAAGTGGAAATTCCTCCGAGTGAAGGTAGGTTGTTAAC
>NZ_JBFUIN010000942.1:0-1044 GCF_056401855.1 Bacillus sp. P4_D3 | reverse complement strand
CTTTGTTTTTATTTTCTTTTTGAAGAGTATTCCAGGACTCTAAAATTTCTGATGTAACGAGAGCTGCAATATTTTTTTCTGAATTACTACCAGGAATAACGACAGAAATAGCAATTTGTGGATCTTCGGTAGGAGCATATGCAATGAAAAGAGAATGATTTATCATTCTTTCTTGCTCGTTTGGAGAGCCTGTTATACCTGTTTTACCTGCGACATGAAAGGGCAAGTTTTTAATTTCTTGTATATTTTGACTCATCCCACCTTGCACGACACTCCAGAATTTCATAGGATAACGATTTGAACTTTCTAAGATTGGTTTAAACTTTTTTGTTTCCTTACCGTCCTGACCAATAATAGTACTTACGATTTGAGGTTTATATTTATCACCTTTACTTGCCAAAATTGCTGTATATTGAGCGAGTTGAAGAGGAGTATGCACTTCATTTCCTCCCCAAGAGGCATTTAATAAAGCGGAGATACCATTTTCAAACTTATTAGATGGATGAAATTCATATTGTCCGTCTTCTTCAAAGGGTAAATCAATCCCAGTTTTAGAACGAAGGCCGAATTGCATTAAATAATCTGTCCATATATTTGCCACCTTTTCTATATTCCCATTATTTTGGTTGAATAAGGGAAGAGCTACTTTTGCTGTCATAAATGTATTAGATGAATTAATGATAGCCTGACTCGGTGTAATTTCACCTGTTGGCGTTCCAGGTGCATTAGTAATGTTATTTTGATTATCATACTGAAAAGTACCTTTATCTAAATAAGTATCTTCGGGTTGAAAAAGCCTTTCGTTTAATCCAATTAAAATAGTAAGTGGCTTTATAGTAGAGGCCATATTTACATAAGACTCACCATACTTTAATTTTTGAATTGCTTTATTTTGCGAAAGTGATTTAATGTTTTCTTTTTTAGATGATACATGTGTATTTAATATATTTGGATCAAAAACTGCCGAGTTGGCCATAGTTAAAATGGCACCAGTTTTTACATCGGTTACTACTGCATAACCAGCATTAGCATCAGGTACTTTCT
>NZ_JBFUIN010000941.1:0-1045 GCF_056401855.1 Bacillus sp. P4_D3 | reverse complement strand
ACGGGATGTTTACTAATTATCCAGATCGTTTGGATACACTTATGCCTTAAAGAAACAGAAATAAAAGGAATCCAAAAGCTTGGATTCCTTTTATTTTTCTTCCATTCCATGTCCTTAGTGCAAAAACAAAATATTCAATTCACTACATAGAATATCAAAAAAAATTAGAAAGTAACCAAAATACAATTAATTTTTCATTTGTTTTTTATATTTTTTTGATACACTGGCTACGAGAGGAATACCGATTAACGTCGGTAAAAACCAAAACCATATAGGCGGCAGTAAATTAATAATGGGAATATGAATTCCGACGTTTACTAAAAGTGCGGTAACGGCACCGATATAGGAGCCTAACATACCTCTAATATGGTGATGAATCCAATTTTTCCAACGCTTTTTTCCTGCAAGATAGCCATAAATCGCAAATGAATAAGAGAAAATTGCTACATAAAATAAATATGCGATTTTATCCCAATTTATAATAGACAATATAATTGCAGTAAGAGTTATTACAACATAGGATGCATGATATATTTCGCCCCATTCCGTATGTTTCCCTTTCTTTTTTTGAGCAAGCATAGCTACAATTCCCGTAATTAAACATATGGTTCCAAATAATATGTGAATGGTCAAAAGAATATTGAAAATGCTCATAATAATTCCTCCTTTTTATTTTTATAGTATTGCAGTATAGGAGAAAAGTTGAATAACATTGTTAGTTCGACTTAATATATTGAAATAAGGGTATCTTTTGTGTGAGCGCTAAGGATTGTAGTAAATAAGATATAACAAAAATCCTCTTTACATTAAAGAGGATTTTTTTATTCCATCAGCTCACGGATCAATTCACTTAATATATAAATACCTTGAGTAAATTGTTCAGGCGAAGCATATCCATACGATAAACGAATGTACTAATCTGATTTCTCTTCATAAATTTGTCCCGGATTTAAAAGAATTCCCTTTGATAATGCTTCTGAAGCAACAAGTTCTTTATATTTAACACCAGTAGCTGCATGTATTATCGCTTGGATATGGTTAGGTG
>NZ_JBFUIN010000940.1:0-1047 GCF_056401855.1 Bacillus sp. P4_D3 | reverse complement strand
TACTGGGATTTCATGACGTTAACTCCAGAATCTACACACATGATGACATGGGTATTTTCTGATTACGGTACACCAGCAAACTATCGTGAAATGGAAGGTTTCGGCGTACATTCATTTAAATGGATTAATGCAGAAGGTAAAATTGTTTACATTAAGTATCACTGGAAACCACAGCAAGGTGTGCGTAACTTAAGTGCAAAAGAAGTCGAGCAAGTGCAAGGTAAAGACTTCAATCATGCAACTCGTGACTTATTCGATGCAATCGAAAAAGGAAACTACCCAAAATGGGATTTACACGTACAAGTAATGCAACTAGATGAAACGGACTCTTTAGATTTCGATCCACTAGATCCAACGAAAGTATGGCCAGAAGATCGCTTCCCGTTAATAGAAGTAGGGACAATGACGTTAAATCGTAACCCGAAAAACTTCTTTGCGGAAGTAGAACAAGCGGCGTTTACTCCAAGTGCAACTGTAAATGGTATTGAACCATCTGAAGATAAATTATTACAAGGTCGTTTATTCTCTTACCCAGATACGCAGCGTTATCGCCTTGGTGCAAACTATTTACAAATTCCTGTAAACTGCCCGTACGCAGCTGTTCGTAACCAACAACGTGATGGTGCGATGCAAGTGGATCAAAACCCATCTACAATAAACTACGAACCGAGCCGTCATACTGAAAATCCAGTTGAAGATCCAACTTACCGCGATTCAACTATGAAAGTAGAAGGCTACGTATCTCGTGAAAAAATTGACAAACCAAATGACTTCAAACAAGCGGGTGAGCGTTACCGTTCATTCTCTAAAGAAGAGCAAGATAACTTAATTGCAAACTTAACAAATGACTTAAAAGACGTAAATGAACGCACGAAATTACTAGCTGTTTGTAACTTCTTCCGTGCAGATCAAGAGTACGGCATGCGTTTAGCGCAGGCGTTAAATGTTGATATTACGCAATATGTAGGAAATACTCCGAAATAAATAGGAAAAGACGACTAGAAGAATTTTCGGTCGTCTTTTTATTTTACTTGTAGCGTTAGGGGG
>NZ_JBFUIN010000939.1:0-1047 GCF_056401855.1 Bacillus sp. P4_D3 | reverse complement strand
CGCCATATCAGCTAATTTAAATTGAATCGCTTGGAAATTAGAAATTGTTTTACCAAATTGTTGACGTTCTTTCGCATATTGCAATGCACGTTCAAATGCAGATTGTGCAATACCTACTGCTAATGCTGCGATTGAAATACGTCCTCCATCAAGTGTATATAAGAATTGTTTAAATCCTTTATTTACATCACCAAGTATATTTTCTTTCGGTACACGCACACCATCAAGTACGATTTCACAAGTATTAGAAGCACGAACACCCATCTTATCGTAAGGGCTTGAAATCGTTAACCCTTCACTAGTAGTCGGTACGATAAATGCAGAAATACGTTTTCTACCATTGTCTTCAACACCGTTGATAGCGGTTACAATAATTGTATTTGCATA
Source organism: Bacillus sp. P4_D3 (assembly GCF_056401855.1). Classification (NCBI taxonomy): domain Bacteria; kingdom Bacillati; phylum Bacillota; class Bacilli; order Caryophanales; family Bacillaceae; genus Bacillus; species Bacillus sp. P4_D3. Next base: position 660 of record NZ_JBFUIN010000939.1, on the reverse strand, counting down.
CTCTGCATTTGTGATCCAACACTTTTCGCCACTAATAACATATTCATCGCCATCTAATATTGCTTTCGTTTGTGTGCCCCCTGCATCAGATCCAGCGTTTGGCTCTGTTAATCCGAAAGCACCTAATGTTTTCCCTGACGCCATTGGAACTAAATATTTTTGTTTTTGTTCTTCTGTACCGAAATAATAAATTGGAGAAGCACCTAATGAAATTGTTGCAGCATAGCTTAAACCAGTACCACCACAAGCACGACCAATTTCTTCAACTGCTAACGCGTACGATAATGTATCGCCACCTGAACCTCCATACTCTTCTGGGAATGGGATGCCTAATAATCCTAGTTCGCCCATTTTTTGAAATGTTTCATATGGAAACTCTGCAGTTTTGTCATAATACACAGCTTTCGGTGCGATTTCCTTTTCAGCAAAGTCACGYACCATTTCTTTAATCATTTGTTTTTCGCGAGTTAGAGTAAATTCCATTCCGCTACACACCCCTTATCGAATATTGAGTTTCGACAGCGTACGAGTTTCTACTACAAACATTACTTCTTAAAAGACACGAATATTAGTTAGACAATTGCTATAATTCTGTCATAACTTAATTTTAAAACAGATTCTGTACCAATGCACAAAAAAATTCCTACATTGTTCTACAAC
>NZ_JBFUIN010000938.1:0-1048 GCF_056401855.1 Bacillus sp. P4_D3 | reverse complement strand
TACAAACCACTTACAGCTATTAACCACATACAACAAGCAAAAAAACTATTCTCTAAACATACCGGGTATGAAATTAACTTAGCTGCGTGCGACAATGTTTTTGGACTATCTTGTCTAGATTTAAGACAATTTGAACAAGCTGAAGAAAGCTTCAATTCCGCTATCGATTTCTTGAAAAAGAGAGGAGAAAAATCATTACTTTTACGTACTAGAAATAATATTGGCTTGCTATACGCAAATCAAAATCTTTCCTCTTTAGCAATTCGCCATCTATCCGAAGTTACTGAGAGCATGCCAAACCATTTTAAAGCCCTTTATCTCCAAGCAGATGAATATGTAAAATTAAGTGACATAAAATCTGCATCGCAACTAATTGAAAAAGGTTTATCTGTTTGTAACGAATTAGAAATTAAAGAATATCAATATCGTTTTAAAATCTTAGAAGAGCTTAGTAAAGAATCAAATTTAATTAAACTAGAAAAAATAATTTTAGAAGGGATTTCTTATTTTGAAAAAGAAGAATTATGGGAGTGTATTGAAGAGTACACTGAACGAATAGCAAATAAATTTTATGCAGAAGAGAATCATGCCAAAGCAAGTAAATATTATAATTTAAGTAATCAGGCACGCAAAAAATCATTAGCTAAAGGGGCGCTAAAATAATGAAAAAGATTGGTTTAACACTATCGTCGGTAGCATTAACACTAATTTTGAGTTTTGGATTCAGCCATAATCTAAAAGATGCTGCATTAAACAAAGGTGATACTTGGTCTCCAGCATACGAGTTAACCATCAAATAATTATAAAAAAGTCGTGCTAAAATGAAGTGACCCCAAAAAGTTAGACACGTTATTTCATTAGGCAGCTTCTTGGGCATGGGTCCGGTATTGYACGAGGGCACTGAAAAACTCCATCTAGTTCCACTTTGCGAGACATTCGACGATTCAATAGTCGAATGTCTCGCCTTTTTAATTTATAATAGAGAGACTAAATGCAGGTGGTGTTCCAAATGATTTCAAACCAAGAGACACTTAACTTAAGTCCGTAC
>NZ_JBFUIN010000937.1:0-1049 GCF_056401855.1 Bacillus sp. P4_D3 | reverse complement strand
GCTTACTCTTTCACAAAGAACCTTCTCCAAGGTCTTTCATCTAATTCTGGGCTTACAAAATGCCAGTCATATATAGCCAATTTAGCTGAAATATCTACTACTCTATCAAATGATTCTGTTTCAGCCATTAGGTCAATTATAGGTTTTGCAGGTAAACCAGGTATGGATGTACTTCCTATATGTATTACCTTACTTATACCGAGAGGAGTAAGCAGTTCATAAAGTTGCTGTTCTTCACATCTTCCTTTATCTTGCCAATCAGGATTTGCATTAACTATCTCTACTGACTCATTCGCCCATAAAGGCCAATCATTTGGATTATTTTTTTTATCCATCCAAAACATCTCCTTTCACAAATTATAACACTATTTTTTATGTTGAAATTCCATGTTTATAGAGACAAATTATTTCAGTTCATTATTTTAACTCATTCAAAACTGCAATAACTTTTATTACATCTATATTTGGTAGAGTTTAAACCATAGATAGCTACACCTTTTCTACCTTATTATTCTGCTATATAAACGATTTTATATTCCTTTAAATACAACTACCGGTTCATCAAAATTATTATTCTGAAATACAACATTCGCACACTCTTTCGGGTTATGCTCTTCAATATACATCTTACAAGCCGCATGATACCTGTTCAAAAACATCTTCTCTGCTTCTTCATAACTTCCAAAAACTTCTGTTTCTCGCTTTGCACCACGATTTCTCGCAATCTCGAAATCAGTATCTACAAAAATTTTATAATCAAATAGATGCTCAATGTCTTTTTTCAATAGAAATGTTCCATCTACTATTAGCACCATATTTGACAAGGCCACTAGCGGCTCATTATGTACAGAGACATCCGTTATTAAGTTATGAGAAATCGTTTCATACTGTAAATTCCCGCTAGGTCCTAAAGGCTTTAATAATCTTTCTTTGAAAGCTGTATAATCGTGTGCATCTTCGTAATACCCTCTTGCTGATTCTTTACCTTGTGTATAGCGAATTGCTCTCGGGTTATGAAAATCATCAATGCTTGCACGTGTTACTGGTAC
>NZ_JBFUIN010000936.1:0-1049 GCF_056401855.1 Bacillus sp. P4_D3 | reverse complement strand
GTTTAATAGGAACCGGACAATTCCCGAAATTTAAAGAAGATGTATTTACATTAAAAGACACAGATTACTCTTTAATTCCAACGGCGGAAGTACCATTAGCGAACTATTATCGTGACGAAATATTAAATGGTGCAGAATTACCTATTAATTTTACCGCTCATACGCCATGTTTCCGTTCTGAAGCTGGTAGTGCAGGACGTGACACGAGAGGACTTATTCGCCAGCACCAATTTAGCAAAGTTGAAATGGTTAAATATACTAAGCCAGAAGAATCATACGATGAGTTAGAAAAATTAACTGCGAATGCCGAAAGAGTACTACAATTATTACGATTACCTTATCGAGTTATCGTATTATGTACAGCTGATATAGCATTTCCAGCTGCGAAAACATATGACATTGAAGTTTGGTTACCAAGTTATGGGGTATATCGTGAAATATCTTCTTACTCAAACTGTGAAGATTTCCAAGCGCGTCGTGCAAGCATACGTTTCCGTCGTACACCAGGTGCAAAACCAGAATTTGTGCACACATTAAATGGTTCTGGGTTAGCTATAGGGCGTACAGTAGCAGCTATTTTAGAGAACTACCAACAAGAAGACGGCTCAGTTATAATCCCAGAAGTATTGCGTCCATACATGGGAGGAGTAGGGGTTATTAAATAAGAATGATGTTGATTTGAAATAAAGTTTAACAGTTTATAAAATGCTAATAAAGAGGTGCTACATGTTATTTCAAAAAGAAAATTTATTAGTTAGATATGTAACAAAAGACGATGCACCTATCATTTCAAAATGGTTAACAAATCCAGAAGTTTTACAGTATTACGAAGGAAGAGATAATCCGCAATCTGTAGAAGAGGTACTTGCCCATTTTATACATAATCCAAACAGTAATGAAAAAAGATGCTTAGTAGAATTTGATGAAATGCCGATCGGTTACATTCAAATGTATCCAGTTGATTTTGAATGGAAAGCGTTATATGGATATGAAGAATCACAAAATGTATGGGGAATGGACCAATTTATCGGTGAACCACTCTTTTGGGG
>NZ_JBFUIN010000935.1:0-1052 GCF_056401855.1 Bacillus sp. P4_D3 | reverse complement strand
GGAATCACCTCAAATTTAATCATAGGATATACCTATCATTATTATATAAATAATTGAATTGAACAATGGTTTTATGAGATTTATAATCACTTTATCAGAAATGGATTGATTATAAAAATTAGATGAGGTGAAGCAGAATTGTTGAAATCGAACGTATTACCAGGAAATTATTCACAAGTACTTCAAAAAAGGTATGAGGCGGCTGTACCGACAGGAATATATCATTTAACGCCTTTATATGTAAAAGAAGCAAGAGGAGCGATAATTACAGATGTAGATGGAAATCAGTTTATTGATTTTGCTGGTGGAATTGGAATGCAAAATGTTGGTCATTGTCATCCGAAAGTTGTAAGAGCGGTACAAAAACAAGCGGAATCATTTATTCACCCATGTTTTCATGTAACTCCATATGAAAATTACATTACTTTAGCAGAGAAAATTAATGAAAAAGTGCCAGGAACAAGTGAGAAAAAAACGATGTTTGCAAATAGTGGTGCGGAAGCGATTGAAAATGCTGTGAAGATCGCACGTAAAGTCACAGGGAGAAGTAAAGTAATCTCGTTTGAACGAGGATTTCATGGGAGAACATTAATGACGATGTCTTTATCGACCAAAGAAAATCCATATAAAGCAGGATTTGGTCCGTTCGTTTCAGACATGCATATATTGCCGTATCCGTACTACTACAGAGCTGAAGAAGGGGCTTCTCCTGAAGAAGTGGATTCTCAAGTCATCTATCAGTTTGAAAAGTTTTTAGAAGAAGTATCACCTGAAAAAGTAGCGGCAATCGTAATGGAACCAGTACAAGGAGAAGCTGGATTTATTGTTCCTTCTATTTTATTTGTAAAACGAATCCGGGAGATTTGTGATCAATATGGTATTTTAATGATAATGGATGAGGTGCAAACTGGATTTGGTCGAACTGGGAAATGGTTTGCAACGGAACATTTTCAAATAGAGCCTGACATTATTACATTATCAAAATCAATAGCTGGAGGCTTACCATTAAGTGCAATTGTTGGCCGTGCGGAGTTGATGGATATTCCTGGGAG
>NZ_JBFUIN010000934.1:0-1054 GCF_056401855.1 Bacillus sp. P4_D3 | reverse complement strand
CAGATGCATACTCTTTAATATGTCGCCAATTTCCACCAAGCTTTTCTCCTAAGTATATAAAAAGAATTGACCATGGAATAATCGCTACTACTGTATACAGTGTAAAGAGCTTTAACGGCATCTTAGCTAGTCCTGCAGGAATAGAGATAGCATGACGTACAACTGGGATAAAACGTGCAGAAAATATCACTCCAGCTCCATAACGCTTAAACCAATTTTCTGCTATGTCTAAATGATGTTTATTAATAAGCAGATATTTCCCAAACCTCTCAACAACCGGACGCCCTCCGTAGTATCCAAGCCAGTATAAAAAGATTTGCGCTAAAGTACCACCGATTGTTCCGGCAATAACAGCACCGACAAAACTAATTTTCCCTTCTGCCACTAAAAATCCAGCATACGAAAGTACAATCTCACTTGGGATAATTTCAATCATTAAACCTAGTGCTACTCCAAAGTATCCTAGACTTGCAAAGAATTGCAATAACTGATCTATTATATTCGCTAACATATTCTTTTCTATCTCCTTTTTTCTTCACATACCCTCCCATTATCACATAAAGATTGCCATCTGCCAATATAATCATGTGAATCTCTTCACCTAACTCATAGACTTTAAAGAAGACTACACTAGACTCTTTTTTGTTACAAGAATATGTACAACCCTTCATCAATATACCCTAAAAGGATACTTGATTCATTTAATTAATCAAGTATCCTTTCCTTATTTCGATCTTTCATAAACGCAAACATTTCTTTAATCTGCCATTCGGTATTTCTAGCGATTGATAAATMAGGTATTTCATTTTCACTAAAAAAATCTATATCCTCTGTTTCAATACTTAGTTTCTTTTCTCCACCAACAATCTCGCAACCTATAAAAACCTTATATATATGGGTTGCTGATGGAGATGGTTGATGTTTTTCTTTATCGAATATTGCTAGTAGCCTAAAATGATCTACTTTATAACCTGTCTCTTCTAATACTTCTTTTACTGCGACTTCTGTTGGCGTATAACCAATATCGGCCCATCCACCTGGCAATGCCCATTTT
>NZ_JBFUIN010000933.1:0-1055 GCF_056401855.1 Bacillus sp. P4_D3 | reverse complement strand
TAATTGAAATTCATCCCATTCTATACGTAATGATTCATTTTTGTTTACTCCGTTACGCTTCACCCATCGTCCCTTTGCAATTACACTAATCGGCACCGGGTTTTCTTTACTTTCCAAAATGTTAATATTGGCGATTCTACCTGTGGCAATCGCACCATGTAAATGCTCCATATTATAATAACGAGCAATGTTATAACTTGCCATATTATAGGCATCTATAACTGGTATCCCTTGCTTAATCGCTATTTCTATCAATCTATTTGTCATTCCGTTTTCATAAAATGACGGATGCGAACCGTCTGTTGTGAAAATGAATCTATCAAATTGTTTAACACCTAGTTCTAGCAATTCTTTTACTAAAATTTCTAAATCTGGACGGATAGAAGAATTTCTAAGAGAAACGGTGTAACCTTGCATAAGGCGTGTTAATGCTTCCTGCCCTGTCATCGCCTCATGATCACAATCCGTACCTAATAACTTTAACTTCGCTAACGTTGTTTCAGACGCACCTGGAAAATGACCTTCTACTTTCTTCTGTAACCACTTTGTTTCCTGTACCCAATTTAACATTTCCTCATCACCATTTAATAATTTGGGCCATGCAGTTAACTCGCCGCCCTGAAGAACATCTTCATGCTTCAGCCACTCCATTATTTCTTCACTATTAAATAAAGATTGGCCATTTTGCAGCTCAGTCTGTCCATCGAAACGACACCACCAATACATACTTGCTGGAATCTTTTTAAATTCATCTAATAAACGAAACGCTACTTCACGCTGTAATGTGAAAAATAAAGTTAGATTATCATTAATGAAAGTTGTTGTCCCAAATTGCATCGCATGATTTGCTAAAGTCTCTGGATTATATAATTGATATGGATGTGCATGCGGTTCTATGTAACTAGGAACTACATATTTCCCTTCGCAATCAATAACTTCACAATCAGTTAATCGCTCTGGCAGTTTTTCTCCTACGTATACAATTCGATCATCATATACCCAAATATTCGCTATCGTCCATTCACGTAAGTATGAATTTAAATACGTTGCATTCT
>NZ_JBFUIN010000932.1:0-1055 GCF_056401855.1 Bacillus sp. P4_D3 | reverse complement strand
TCGTACATCTGAAAAAGAAATGAAACAACCTGAGCATAAATTTAACGAATTAAATTTATGGAAGATGTTGAAAGATAAAGGTGTTCCTTTATGGATCATACTTGAAATGCTACAAAAAGTCCGTAAAGAAAAAGAAGCTCAAAATAATTCAGTTCAAAATTCAAATACGATTGAAGAAACGAGTGAGACTCGATTAAATGAAGTAATGTAAAGCATAATATTTGATTGGTCTATAAACTAAAAAGAGTTCAAGACTGATAAAGTTTTTATCAACCTTGAACTCTTTTTTAAGATTTTTCTCTAATCGTTACAAACTGAAAAGATACTTCTCCTTCCAAACCTTTAATTAGCCTTGTTACTTTGACATTTTCATTAACCAATGTATTATCTGTCGATATTTTAGGTTTTTCATCTCCTAAAGATTTTTTCAGATGAAGAAGGTGCATTTTCGTTTCATTTGCCTTTATTTCTTTATACACACTATTTTGTGCTACAATCACATACCATTGCGTTGGATATGTACGAGTGTTACCTATCCAAGCGTCACTATCGTATGAAACTGGAATCTCTTTTCCTTCTAATTCAATACTTTTCATATTCTTTTCGTCTTCATGTGTAAACAACAGCGAACCTTCTTTTGGGAATTTCGGTAACGTATCTATAATATAATTGGAGCCATTATCTCGTTTACGAAAAACTTTTTCTTTAATCAATGCTTGTGCTGTAGATTCATTTAAAATTAATACCTGTCCATTTCCAACTTTACCTTTTTTCACAGAAAACACTTCATTTTCTTTCGTAATTTMTTGATAACGATTAATAATTGGTGAAATTTTATTTTCATCTCCAATGATTAATAAACCGTTTGCAGGAAATGGATTTTCCTTTTTAGAGCATGCACTAAAACTTATTAAAAGTAGTATCGTTAACATAAAAATAGTTAAAGTTCTTTTCATCGCGTTTCCTTTCATCATACAATTCATTTTTCCACATACTTTTGTGTAGTCTTACAAGCTAATATACTCTATTGCTCCATAACTTTATAAAGCTTTTGT
>NZ_JBFUIN010000931.1:0-1056 GCF_056401855.1 Bacillus sp. P4_D3 | reverse complement strand
ATTTTCTCCTATCCAAAAGAACACAACTCGTCTTTTCGATAGTTTTTTTGCTAATACTAAACCTAACTTATTTTGATAGAAATCTATCGCCTTTTCTAAATTTCTAACATGTAAATGCGTTTCGTATATGCTCTGTATCATTCTACTTGTTCCTTTCTTTGTTGGCTGAGTAGTTACTGTAATTCTATATTTGAAGTATGTATAACCGTTGTAATGTATCTCCATTTCCAATATACCTATTTACTATTCTATCGAAATTGAAATATGATATATCCAACTGAGGTAGTAAATTCAAATAAAATTTCTACTACTTTTGTAGGTGGCATCTCCAATACATTCAGATGAAATCATGTTAAATAATAAAAAAACGCTATTCTTTTAGTAAGAATAGCGTTTTTTACTCTTGGGGATAGTTAATATTTTTAAACGCCCCCTATACAACAAACCATCCAACTCAAACGAATTGGATGGCTCTATACCACAAAGAAAATCTGTTATTTGATTACTTCAATTTCCCCTCAAAAACAATTTTTCTACCACACGGTTCAACTTCTGTTTTCCCGTCTTTCTTCACTTCATGAAAGATTGGCTCTTCCATGCGACGAGACGGTGCATATCCTTCTTGTTCCATACGTGCTAAACAGTCTGTAATTGTTTCGTTTTCTAGTACTTCAAATTTCTTTTTATTAGGTTGTTTTGTCATGCCCTAACCTACTTTCTATTTTTCTTGATGCGAATTGATTCTTCATGTAAATAATATATAACATTGCGAGAATACCCATTATAATCATAACCGCAATAAAAAAGCTTGTATACTGTATTTTTTCTATAAATACGCCTCCTAATACAGGGCCCATAATACTTCCTATACTAAAGGCGATTCCGGATAATATATTACCTGCTGGTAGTAAGTGCCTCGGTAATAAATCTGTCATAAATCCAAGACCTAATGAGAAGCACGAGCCAATGACCATACCAGCTAAAAGCATACAGGCAAAGACGATCCAGTAATATTGATCAAATACTGCTGCAAGTAGGAAAATGCCAGTACTTACG
>NZ_JBFUIN010000930.1:0-1056 GCF_056401855.1 Bacillus sp. P4_D3 | reverse complement strand
GGTTTGAAGTTAATGGTGAAAGGGCAGGAACCCATTTTTATTCCGAGTATTTATTCTTTATATATCGGTGAGCCTACGGGGTTGTTAGATGAGGTTGATGTTTCATCGTCAGAATTAGAGAATCACATTGATGTGACCATTAGTTCTCCATCGCTAATGTTAAATAATGTACGATACATCGTTGGAGAAAAAGTGATTCAAGATCAATTAAAAGGTACAGAAGTGGAGAAAAAATCAAATAAATCTACTGATGAGTTAATGGTTATTACAATCCTTTCAGGTTTAGCGATAAGTGCTATGCGTCAAAGTCCAACTTCAAGTCATATTAATATTCGTTATGATTTATCTGTTGCTCTTCCAATGCAACTTATTACACAGGAAATCGCTGCTGAAAATTCGAAACGGTATATGGGTAATCACAAGGTCATATTCCATTATCCAAATGGACGCGATGTTACGATTAATGTTTCTATTGAGTTTTGTAAATGTCTACCTGAAGGCGCTTCTGGGACGTGGGGGATTGTATATGATGAGGAAGGAAATGTTGTGAAACATAAAATAGAATGTGAACAAAATCAAGTTTCAGAAATTGATTTTGTAGATAAAACTTTATTGTCTTTTGATATTGGCGCGGGGACAACGGAAGAAGTTGTTTCATTAGGGGTGAATTTCCGCCCGCAATTAAGTAAAGGATTATCGTACGGTGTAAAAGAAACGTTATTACAAATTATTACGAGGTGGAATCGGAAATATCCTACGAAAACAATTGATAGTATTACAGAATTTAACCAAATTTATTTAAATGAAAAGCACCCAAGAAATGCATTGTTAGTTGAGGAATCGCAACCAGCGTTTTTAGGTTTAGCAGCACGTGTCGCAACGGATATTATTAACAAAATTGATGATATGAAAGACGATCCATACGTATTTATTTATGGTGKGGGCGCAGTTATTATTAAAAATAGCTTAAAAATGATTTTGAAACAAAAAGGACGCTTGAAAAATGTAATTTTTGTAGATAACCCGTTATTCACCAATGCTCGTGGTCTTTTAGTA
>NZ_JBFUIN010000929.1:0-1058 GCF_056401855.1 Bacillus sp. P4_D3 | reverse complement strand
AAACAAGACAAACTATGGATACTATTGTTGAATGGATTCAATAAGATAAATTTGTATCTATATAACGAAAAAAACGCCATCCTTTTTATAGAAAGGATGGCGTTTTTTTATGTCTGTTTTTAAATCTGACGAGTTACAATTATTTGCACAGGAAATTCAATGTCTTTTGTCCCATATCGCTAAAGATGTTGGGTTTGTACAGCGAACGAGCATGTAGTAGGTCCTTTGGATTCTTTTTTATTTTAGCGAGAATACTTAGTGAATAGTTGAATTGCTTTTTCAGGTACATAGAATTTCCCATTGCTTTCTACAACGATGCTTCCTAATTCATGATCTTTTCCACCGATACAGATAATGTTTTTATTAACAAACAATTTGGCCTCCGTATTATCGCGTTTTACTACAAGCACCGGGTTTCGTGCATCTTTTTTGTCAATCGTTACAGTTGCACCAATTTGTTTAAAGGCTGTTTCAGCATCTAAGAATAATTTCTTAGTGATTTCTCCTAATTGAAAGCCCATTGCTTTGGCCATTATTTTCGCAATGTCTGTATTTTGGACTAAACCGTATGGCTTTTGAGGACCGTAAGAGTATAAGAATACATCTTCACCTGTATGACCACCAGTTGTAAAACCGATGTTCGCCCGGTTGGCCAATAATTTAGTAAGGATTGGACCTACATCAGTTTTCTTTTGTGCAGCTTTTAATTTTTTTCTTTCATCATCAGTTAGGTTGTCTAAACCGTAAAGTGCAGCTACTTCTTTTATATTAGATAAATCATCTTTTAGTTTACTTGTAGCACCTTCAAGTGTCATTTTCGCCTTTTTCAGTGGGTCAATGTAAGCTGATACTGGTGTAGTATCATATCCTTTTGTGGTATTGCTGTTACCAATGGAAATACCGCTATTACCATGATCCGCTAGAGCAATGACCATAGTGTTACCATCTTTCTTCGCAAATGTTAACGCTTCTGTAACCGCATCATCAAACGCCAATACATCGCTAATCATCCCGATTGGGTCATTTGCATGTGCTGCCCAATCTGCCTTACTACCTTC
>NZ_JBFUIN010000928.1:0-1061 GCF_056401855.1 Bacillus sp. P4_D3 | reverse complement strand
AGAATACAAATCGTATTCTTAGCGTGCTAGCTTTAAATTTGAACCTTGAAAAAATTTTGAAAAGAAATACTACTAATAATCTGTACCCTTTGTAAAGGACATTTTGAAAAAAATTAGGAAACGTCAAGAAGATGATTTCTGTATCCTGGTCTTACCCCTGTCAAGTAGACAGTAATAGATTAGGTGCCTTTTCATTAAGCAGCCTTAGTTCCAAATTCAATAGGACTAAGGTTGTTTAATCTTTTTTGAAATCTTTTGTTATTGTAATAGCTTATATATCTTTTAGTAGCCTTAAAAACTTCTGTCTTTTCATAAAAGGTATGTCTATAAAAGCATTCTGCCTTAAAATGACTAAAAAAGCTCTCTATACATGCATTATCGTAACAATTTCCCTTCCTAGACATACTCACAGTTATTTTGTGCTTTTTAAGTAATTGGTTATATTTTTTTGACGTATACTGATAACCTCGGTCGCTATGTAATACTGTTTCGTGGGCTTTTCTTTTTCTTAAGGCTTTATTGACTGTATCTGTAACTAATTTCAAATTGTTGTATTCGCTCATTTGGTAGGCCGCAACTTCGTTATTGTAAAGGTCTAGTATCACTGAAAGATATATGCGCTTATTATTAAAGGTAAGATAGGTTATATCTGTAACCCATTTTTCATTTGGCCTTGTAGTTGAAAACTCTCTGTTTAACAGATTTTCCGACACGATGTATTGTTCTTTCAAACCAAAATGCCGCCACTTTTTCTTTCGAATCTTAGCTTGTAGCCCCATTCTCCTCATTAAACGATATACTCTTTTGTGATTTACCTGTAAACCATAATACTTTTTGAGCCATATACAAATTCTTCRGTAACCATAGCTACCATTTATATCTGGATCTCGTTCGCATTCTCCTATTTTAGACATGATAAATTGGTCCTCTTTCATCTTTTCAGAGGGATTGTTGATTCTTTTTTCCCACTTATAATATCCACTTCTTGAAACACCTGCAATTTCACAAAGCAATACAATTGAAAAATTTTGTTTTAAGGTATGAATGACCTCATATTCTAC
>NZ_JBFUIN010000927.1:0-1063 GCF_056401855.1 Bacillus sp. P4_D3 | reverse complement strand
ATCATCAACACATAGATTCAAATGATTCAACCTCATTCACCCATCTCCTTTTAAACAGGGGTTATACAGAAGTATATTGACCCATATTGATAACACTTGAATGTTTAAGGGAAGGTATTCAAGTGTTCATTTTTTAATATTCTAATACTTTCTTCTATCGTCTAGAACGTTTTTTTAATGCAACATTTGGAATGCAGTAAATGAAATTATATGAACGATTCGACACGGAATCTCGATTTACCGATAAAGATTGACAATCGTAGTAATCTACTTATTCTACTTAATTCTTTGTGCAATTGGGTGATCATCTTTTAGTTGCAGCAGGTCCCATAAATTCCCGTATAAATCCTTAAACACTGCAACAATTCCATATGATTGCTCTTTCGGTTCTCTCACAAATTCTATTCCTCTTGAAATCATTTCATTATAATCTCTCCAAAAATCGTCAGTATTTAAGAAAAGAAAAACTCTACCGCCTGATTGGTTACCAATAAAAGGATCTTGTTCAGGTTTAGATGCCCTAGCTAGTAATATTGTGGTACCGACTGAACCTGGAGGGGATACCACTACCCAACGTTTGTTTTCTTCTGGCTGATAAATATCTTCAACTAATGTGAAATTTAGTTTCCTTGTATAAAACTCTATTGCCTCATCATAGTCTTTTACTACTAATGCAATATGAACTATCGATTGAACCATTACTGTCCCTCCTAATCTTACTCACTAATCGAGTTTATATTATAACATTTCTAATTTTAACCTGTCCGTTAATTCTTCTTACATCACATACGAATCATTCTCTTTATTCAATGTTAATAACCATCTATCAGTAAACAGATAGATGGTTATATATTTGAAAAATTATAATTAAACAAATGTATTATTACGACTGTTGATAAGCCGATTTCGATGATTTCACATAATAAACCCCATGCTCAACCTTAATGATATGATCTGGTTTTGGTTTACCGCGGCCCGCTCTATGTCCCGCTAAATGTTCTTCGCTCGTCTCCCAGTTTTTCCATGCTTCTTCAGATTCCCAGCGAATCATAACTACTACTTC
>NZ_JBFUIN010000926.1:0-1064 GCF_056401855.1 Bacillus sp. P4_D3 | reverse complement strand
AGAAAAAGAGAAAGGCGTTATTGCATGTTCGGCAGGTAATCATGCACAAGGTGTTGCTTTATCTGCTCATTTACTTGGTATTAAGAGTAAAATCGTAATGCCAATTTCTGCACCTCTAGCGAAAGTCGAGGCTACCAGAGGATATGGATCAGAAGTTGTTTTATACGGTGAAACTTTTGATGATGCGAAGGCAAAATGTGAGGAGATTATAAGAGAAACAGGTGAAACATACTTACATCCATATGACGATGTAGAGGTAATGGCTGGTCAAGGCACAATTGGCTTAGATATTCTTGATGATATGTGGGATGTTGATACGGTTATTGTGCCAATTGGCGGAGGCGGAATTATTTCTGGTATTGCTGTTGCATTAAAATCTTTTAATCCATCAATCAATATAATTGGTGTACAAGCAGAAAATGTTCATGGGATGAAGGCATCTTATGATAAAGGGACAATCGTAGAACATTACGAGGCACCTACTATAGCAGATGGTTGCGCAGTTAAAATACCAGGGAATTTAACTTTTGAAGTTGTAAAAGAATTAGTAGATGATATTGTAACAGTATCAGAAGAAGAGTTAGAAGTTGCAATGAAAGACTTATTACAACGTGGAAAAGCAGTTGTAGAAGGCGCGGGCGCATTAGCAACTGCTGCTCTGCTTGCAGGGAAAGTTGATCAATATATTAAAGGGAAAAAAGTAGTAGCGGTTATATCTGGTGGAAACGTAGATTTGCAACGGATTTCAAGTGTATGTGAGCACTTTTTTGTAGCTAATGAAGTAAAATAATATTTATAATAAAGTGAAAATACCTCATTGATTATTAATTGTATCAATCGGTATTTTAAGAGGTAAATTAGTTTTATGAAAGAAGAGCTAAGGGGAATCATCTTAGCTCCTTTTTTATCCCGCATTAACGGGCAGTAAAACTCCCACCTCAAAATTCAGCTAGAGCAAAGAAGTTAGGTGGGAGATCAACTGCCTGTAAACGCCCGATTGGTGAAGGCTAATAATCAGTGGGGGATGAACAAAACCCCCACTGATTAAAGTTTCACTTTATTAT
>NZ_JBFUIN010000925.1:0-1064 GCF_056401855.1 Bacillus sp. P4_D3 | reverse complement strand
ACATACACACTAACACCGCTATACGTTAAAATAGCTCCCATTAAAACAATCGCTAAAATTGTACGTTTTTCTCCAACTAACTCTACAATCGTCTTTGCGATGGAATCAGCGATTCCTGACATTTCTACTACTTTCCCAAATATTGCTCCAAGTAAAAACACAGGGAAATATAATTTAATAAACCCTACCATTTTCTCCATAAAAATATTTGAAAAGAAAGGTAATACAAAACTAGGCTCTGTCAAAAATACCGCAAATAATGCAAAAATCGGTGCGAATAATATTACAGAAAATCCTTTATATGCTACAAACATGAGTAAACTAAGTGCTAATAAAATAATAACTAGCTCCAATTATAACCCTCCTTTTAAACTGAAAATTCAATCTTTTGACAACGAACTTTCACTAGTATTTCGAAACCTTTTATTTCATGACATTCCTCCTCTTTTTATCCCGCTATTTGCGGGCAGTATGACTCCCATCTTAAAATTCGGCGAATGTGCGGAAGCTAGGCGAGAGATCAACTGCCCGTAAAAGCCCGATTGGTGAGGGCTGATAATCAGTGGAGGATGGACAAAACCTCCACTGATTAAAGTTTCACTTTATTACAAATTTTTCATGCTAAAATTGTCTAATTATAGTATTCGATTACATATGTAAAATCCCTTTAAACAAAAACGATTTCATCGTCATATGTTATAAAGGGATTTCTAGGTTCTATTTCTATAATTTTATCGTACTATTCTCTATACAAAAGCTTTGTAACTCTTCGACATCTTTCACTATATGACTCGCCCCAGCATCACTCAATTCATTCTCATTACCATATCCATACAATACACCTATTGAAGCAATTCCGTTACTGTTCGCACCGATTACGTCATGCTTTCTATCACCAATCATCACCATTTCTTCTTTTTGAAGTTCTTCATTTGTTTGTAAAATATGAGCAATTATTTCTTCCTTTTTTATTCTTGTCCCATCTAAATTGCTCCCAACAATCTCTTCAAAAAAAGATGTTAACTGAAAGTGCTCTATTACTTGTTTCGCAAATACAGTAGGCA
>NZ_JBFUIN010000924.1:0-1066 GCF_056401855.1 Bacillus sp. P4_D3 | reverse complement strand
TTTTCAAGCATATTATAATATTGATCGTTCATCTCTAAAACAATTGCATCTTCGCCGTACTTTTCTTGCATGTTTTTCACAATATCTTGGATGTTATTTTTACGCGCTTCAAAATGATTACGATCAAAATCTCGAATAATATAATAAGCTTTACTTTGTTCAACATCACCATTTAAAGAAAGTAAATGATAAAACCCTTCATATCCCTCTGTATATTCTGGCGCTTCTTCTACTGGCAAGTATCTATCAAATTCCATAGCGAGTTTACTTGCGTTGCGCATTTTGTTTTTCGCTGTTCCAGGATGTGTATTTGTCCCTTTAAAAGTTAACTTAGCGCTTGCAGCGTTAAAACTTTCATATTCTAAACCACCTAATGGACCTCCGTCCATCGTATAAGCAAATGATGCACCAAACGCTTCTACATCAAAATGAGATGGTCCACGGCCAATCTCTTCATCTGGTGTGAATGCTACTCTTATTTTCCCATGCTTAATTTGCGGATTATGTATTAAATAATTCATTGCCACCATGATTTCTGTAAGACCAGCTTTATCATCTGCTCCAAGAAGTGTTGTACCATCAGTTGTAATAATTGTATGTCCTTTATATGATGGTAATTCCGGGAACTGTTCAGGTGTTAATACAACATTTAACTCCTTATTTAACGTAATCGCATTACCATCAAAATCTTCATGAATTTGTGGTTTTACGTTTTTCCCCGTAAAGTCTGTTGCTGTATCTAAATGTGCTAAAAAACCGATTACAGGAACATCTTTATCTGTATTTGCAGGAAGTGTTGCCATTACATAACCATTATCATCCATCGTCACTTCCGATAATCCAATCTCTTTTAACTCTTCTACTAATAACTTACCAAATTCAATCTGTCCTGGTGTTGTTGGCACTGTATGACTTTCTTCATTTGATTGTGTATCAATCTTCACATATCTCGTAAATCTTTCAATAAGTTCTTTTTTCAAATTCGTTCACTCCTTTTTATATTTCTTTCTCTATTATAATCCTTATAACGAAATATTTTAACTTTTTTGACTGTGAAGATGTATAT
>NZ_JBFUIN010000923.1:0-1066 GCF_056401855.1 Bacillus sp. P4_D3 | reverse complement strand
ATTATTGTTTGCTACGGTAATTCTTTTACCGTTTCTAATATTTAATACAAACAATCGAAGCGAACTTCGCTCATTATCAAAAAAGCAATGGGGATTTGGACTCTTATCTGGATTATTTCTAGCAACTCATTATGTCCTATGGTTTGAATCATTACAGTATACTTCTGTAGCAAGTTCTACAGTTATCGTAACGTTGCAACCTTTATTTTCAATGGTCGGTGGTTATTTTTTATTTAAGGAACGGTTTACGAAAGGTGCGATTATAGGCTGCCTTATTGCAATTTCAGGAAGTATCGTGATTGGGTGGCAAGATTTTCAAATTAGTGGCGAGGCTTTATACGGCGATATTTTAGCTTTTATTGCTGCTGGCGTCATAACAGCTTACTTTTTCATTAGTCAACATGTTCGTAAAGACCTATCCCTAATACCGTACTCGGTAATTAGTTATGGTAGTAGTTCACTCTTTCTCGGTATATTTGCTTACACACAGCAGTCATCTTTCTTCAATTACACTGCACAAACATGGTGGTCCTTTATAGGTCTTGCATTCATTGCAACGATTTTAGGACAAACAATTTTCAATTGGTTATTAAAATGGATGAGTGCTACGGTTATCTCGATGAGTATTTTGGGAGAAACAATTGGAACTTGTATGCTAGCCTATTTCATTTTAGATGAAACAATTTCTTTACAGCAAGGACTAGGAATTCTACTTATTTTCATTGGATTAGCATCATTTTTATTACAACCGAAACAATCAAATCACAATTTATAAACAAGAAAAGCATGGCATTAGTTTGCCATGCTTTTCTTGTTTATTTATTATTGTGGGGATTGTTCCACCTGCTTTTGCTTTAGCCTTTGCTCCAATACATGAATCATGAAGAGGAAATGCTCTGCTTCTCTTGTAACGTGATCAGCAAGCAATGGATTAATAACACTTCGAATTTGGCATGTTTGAATTAATTCTAATCCTGCTTTCTTGAAATTCCTTAACTCAACAGTGGCGTTTTCACTATCTTTATTCATTTTCCCTATAATTGGATATGTCGGTTCTTTTTGATAT
>NZ_JBFUIN010000922.1:0-1069 GCF_056401855.1 Bacillus sp. P4_D3 | reverse complement strand
TATTAATATTCATTACATTGCTATTAACAAATGAACTATCTTTTAAATTCACTTGATAATACTCTGTATTTGCCAAATTACAGTTTTCGTATTGCACACTTTTCATATCTTTATTTTTAACTAAGTTCTCTTCGCTTGAAGCTGCCTTTATTCTTTTCACATAGCAATACTCATCTTCCGTTTCAAAAATTGTTTCATAGCCCATTTTTTTATAAAAATGGTGATTATTAATTTGCCTACTAGACGTCTCAAGATCCCAAATTCTTACGCTTGGAAACTCTTCTTCTATAAAATCAATAACCTGTGCTCCAATTCCTATTCCTTGATGTTTAGGATCTACAAATATACGATCAATTCTACCGTAAGACTTACCAGTAATCGTAGCTATAATTCCACCAATTATTTCTTCACCCATTATCACTTTAAAAGAATCCAATTCTTCAATCGAATACATAGTCATCTCAATTGAAGAATATCCTGGTGGTTGAATGTTATAATCTACAATTTTCTCTTGATCAGGCAACCATTGTTTTGCTTCTTCATCGAATGTCCTTTTCATTATTTCTGTTAACTTTTCAGCATCTAAGATTGTAGCTTTTTCAATAGATATTATCGTCATTTTGTTTTCCCCTTAAATGTTATAAACCAATAACTTATATGTACAACAAAGTTATTAATTCACTTTTGTTTTTAATACTTTTCCCATTATTACATATGGAACATCATCTTTACTTGGATGAAATGATTCCAATACATTTATCCAATCTAATTTTCCATATAAAGAACGCGCTTTTTCATTGTTTATTTGCGTGGTTAAAACACTTGTTCTATTTGGAATCCCTTCTAATAATTCATTATGTAATTTCGTTCCAAGACCCTCATTTCGATATTTCGGGTGAACTGCTAACTCTACAAATTCAAAACAATTTTCTAACCATTGGTCTACTTGTTCCGAATTTAATGATTTTCTCATTAATTGATTATAGTACTGTCCTTCCAAAGAACGATAACCATAAGTAAAACCAATAACTTCATTTTCATCATTTATTGCTACTACTCCTTTAAAATC
>NZ_JBFUIN010000921.1:0-1069 GCF_056401855.1 Bacillus sp. P4_D3 | reverse complement strand
TGAATACTACAATTGCGTTCGTTATTGCAATCCGAATTAACGTATATATCATGCCAATCTTCATTAACCTTCGCATATGATTTGGGTACGAAATTAAAAATAAGCTATCTGCCTGTTCAAAGAATGAGCGAACTCCTCTTGAAAATGTAACAAAGTAAAATGCAAGTAAACCTAATCCGAAATAAACGGTCTCTTCCATTGATAGTTCTTTTACCCATAATGAACGATAATACATTCCAATAAATATAAGTGCGGGAATAATAATATATAATGCTACTGTCCAATCTGTTACAGAACGAATCGCTTTCCATTTTCTTTGCAATTCATGACGTAACCTTTTATTAAACGGTTGTTTAATCATTTTGTTCCCGCCTTACAATTGCATCGAAACAATCTAACAGTGTACTTCCTGGCATTTCTGCTAACGATTGGATCGCCTCTAAATGTCCATCTGCTACTAACGTACCTTGCGAAATGAGTAAAAATCTTTCACAAATTCTTTCAGCTGTATCCAGTACGTGCGTACAAAGTAAAATTCCGGCTCCTCGCTCTTTTTCTTTATATAAGTAATTCAAAAATTCTTTCGTAGCTACTGGATCTAAACCGATAAAAGGCTCATCAATAATATAAAAATCTGGCTCTGTTAAAAATGCTAATATTAGCATCGATTTTTGTTTCATACCTTTTGAAAACTTTGATATGTATTCGTGTATATGTTTTTCCATTCGAAACGTATGTAATAATTCCCTTGCTTTGCCCTCCCAATTTCCCTCTTCATTTCCACAGGCAGCCATTAACAATTCAATATGCTCCCATAAAGTTAAATAATCATAATAAGTGGGATGCTCCGGTACATATGCATATGGATTTTTCTTTTCACCAAACGAGATTTCACCATCCGTATTGACAAGCAAACCGAGTATCGATTTAATTGTCGTACTCTTTCCTGCGCCATTCGCACCAATAAGAGCAACTAACTCGCCTTTTTCAATTGCAAATGCAATATCATGAACTGTCTTTTCACCAATTTCATATCCGGCTGAGCGGATATTCACCTCTAGCATAATAC
>NZ_JBFUIN010000920.1:0-1071 GCF_056401855.1 Bacillus sp. P4_D3 | reverse complement strand
CATAAGAAACACAACACTAGCAACATTACATTTTTCATTCTTTTCATCTAGCCCCTTACCCTTTTTTCCTAAAAATAAAATATTCCATATATAAACAATACTAAATTATCGAATGTTTTCAAACAATTAAAACGTTTTTATATTCAGTTTATATATCTATTTCTTGTATTAATAAAAATATCCCCATAGATAAGTACATCCAAAGGGATAAAACGGTTCCACTTTTTTATAAACAGTACGACTTTATTGTTATGTAACAGAAATGTGAAATATCATATTTCACAAAATATCTTGGCAAAATGCAGTTTCACTGTATAACCCCATCCAAAATTTGATCGTACTTTCACCTTCCCTAATAACTTCAAAGGATTTTCACTCGATACTCCCGAATATATAAATAACCATTCTCGCAAGGAGCTAATTTATATGAATCTATTCGAACACGAAACATAAAACCGTTCCACTTTAATAAGAGGTCCTCCCTTTTTCTTTTCTTACTATATCATTTATTAACGAAATAGGAGGACAACAATATGAAACGTGATCCATTATTTTCAGCACTATTAGAAAGTGCAAAGACTAACTTTAGCGGCTGGGATTTTTCTTTCATTTCAGAAACTGGCCGTATGAATAGCGAGCCCCTATCATGGTCATACGGTAGCACTGCTTTCCAGCTTATGCAACGTGCAAAATCAATGCTAGATATGGGGACTGGTGGCGGAGAGTTTTTATCTATGTTACAACCGTTCCCGTCAACTATTTATGCGACTGAGGGCTATGCTCCGAATGTCCCAATTGCACGAAAGAAATTAGAACCTTTAGGAGTTATAGTCGTAGAAGTGACTGATGATACTGCTTTACCATTTCAAGATGGTCAGTTTGATTTAATTGTGAATCAACATGAATCCTATTCTGCTTCTGAAGTGAAAAGAAGTCTTTCCATCAATGGAACATTTCTTACACAACAAGTCGGTGGTCTTGATTGTGCGGAACTTAATGAGCAGTTTGGCACACCGCTGAATAGCGAATTTTCAAGTTGGTCACTCAAAACGGCATGTAGTGAATTAGAAC
>NZ_JBFUIN010000919.1:0-1072 GCF_056401855.1 Bacillus sp. P4_D3 | reverse complement strand
AGGTTCATTAAAGTGAACCTTCCTCTTTTACCATATAGAATCTATATTTATTATTTCCCATATACCTTCATCATTCTTTTCAAATATGAAAGAATATTTAATATCAGTTAAAACATACTCTTTTTGTACATATCCAGTATAACCGTTAATTGTCGATATTTTTATATATCCATCATTCTGCGCTTTTTCTGGAATCAAAGCTTTTACCATTTCATTAGATACTTCATATAAAACTTGTGATTCTCGTTTTGGTTCAGCTAAGATTTTTGTTTTATTTCCAGTAACAGTTGCATATATAAAATGTTCTTGCTTTGATTGATTACTTTCTGTCAATCCACTTGGTACTTTGTATACTTTTTTTGTATCATTTGCAAATTCTCCCCCCATTGTAAGAGCGACTTGCAACTCATGAAAAATATCCTCATCAAACTTCAATTCATCCCTCTTATAACTCTTCCCTTTAAATAGAACTTCATCATTTAATGCTCTATACAAATCATTTTCATTTTTTGAATTTGTGCTTCGATATAAATCATTCATAAATTGTTTTAATGATGGATCTTGAGCAGACTCATCTTTAGTTTTCGGCTTAATTTGAGTACTACTTTGTACCGGTGATTTATTATCATCAAGCCAAGGTTGTTGAACAATAAAAAATAACATTGTACAAACCAAAACAACTACAACAGGCAATGCTTTTTTACGAAATGGTCTCTTATATGTTACAGAATCTACTTCACTATTTTGATATACCGATTGCTTTATTTTATAAATAAATTCTTCTTCATCTTTCCGATGCTCCATTGGGCCTTTTTTCAATTTACTATACCAATCAGGATTTTTTTTACTGTTCATCACTTCTACCCTCCCCTATTAATTTTGAAACTTTATTTCTTGCTCGGCTTAATCTAGATTTTACTGTTCCAATTGACACTCCTAATGTTTCTGCCATTTCTTCATAAGATAATTCATATTTGGCGTCCAATATTAGTATTTCACGGTGTTTTTTAGGTAGTTTTAATACAACATCCCATACTTCATTCAGTTCCTCTTGCTTAAAAAACTCTTGTTC
>NZ_JBFUIN010000918.1:0-1072 GCF_056401855.1 Bacillus sp. P4_D3 | reverse complement strand
CGATAGCGTTGTATCTCAAGAAGAAAAAGTAGAAATATATGTAACGAGTTAAAGGGGGGATATAAGATGAATACTACTATTGAAAAACAGCAGATTATTACATCTAATACAGAACAGTGGAAAATATATTCAAAATTAGAAGGTAAGGAATATCAAATTCATATTTCAAAGCCGAGGCAGCCAGCACCAGAGTCAGGATATCCTGTCATATACGTATTAGATGGCAATGCCTTTTTTCAAACATTCCATGAAGCGGTTAAAATACAATCAGTTAGAGCAGAAAAAACAGGTGTTTCACCAGCTATTATAGTTGGTATTGGATATCCGATTGAAGGGGCATTTTCAGGAGAGGAAAGATGCTATGATTTTACACCTGCCGTAATTTCAAAAGATGCTCCTTTAAAACCGGATGGTAAACCGTGGCCTAAAACAGGAGGGGCACATAACTTCTTTACGTTTATTGAAGAAGAATTGAAACCACAAATTGAAAATAATTTTGAAATTGATAAAGAGAAGCAAACGTTATTTGGACATTCTCTAGGCGGATTATTTGCATTACATATACTATTTACAAATGTAAATGCCTTTCAAAATTATTTTATTAGTAGTCCGTCTATTTGGTGGAATAACCAATCTGTATTTGAAAAAGAAGAGAACCTTATAAATCAATTAAACAATGCTAAGGTTGAAACGGGAGTATTCCTTACAGTTGGTTCCTTAGAACGAGAGCATATGGTTGTAGATGCAAATGAATTATCAGAGCGTCTACTCCAATTAAAACATGAGAAGTTAAGATTTAAGTTTTATGAAGCTGAAGGAGAGAATCATGCATCTGTTGTGCCGACTTCTTTAAGTAAGGGATTAAGGTATATTAGTCATTTGTAGAGGGAATTTATTTTGGAGAAATCAATAATAATATAAAAAGAATCCTATGTTTTATGTGGGATTCTCTTTGCTATATAAACATATTTAAGGTATTAATCAAAAACATTCAAATAAACGTTTGAATGTTTTTGATWAATAAGGTATACTATATACATAATCAAATATATATTTGAATAAGAGGTGTTAC
>NZ_JBFUIN010000917.1:0-1072 GCF_056401855.1 Bacillus sp. P4_D3 | reverse complement strand
TCTTCCCACCCGAAGGAGGGAGAAATCCTGCTAACACATCGATTAACGTTGATTTCCCTGCCCCACTTTCACCAATAATGCCTATAGCACCGTTACCTTGCCAAGTAAAATCAATTCCTTCTAATATAGCCTTTTCAGATTCATCATTATTTACTTTTACATCTTGTAATTTCAAACTACTAGAAGAATTCCATACTATATCTACATTTGAATCTTTCTTTTCTATTTCTTTTTGTTTCTGTAAAATTTCTTCTATTTGCTCCATTGCAAGTTGTCCATCTAATGTAGCATGATAATTCGCTCCAACTTGTTTTATCGGCAGAAAATATTCCGGCGCTAAAATTAAAATCGTAAGAGCTGGTAACAGTATAATTGTCCCATCTATTAACCGTATCCCTAATCCAACTGCTACAAATGCAATTGATAAACTCGTAAAGAAATCTAATGCAAAAGAAGAAAGAAAAGCAACTCGCAAAGTACGCATCGTTGCTTTTCTATATCGTTTACTTACTTTTTCAATCTTTCCTTCGTGCTGTTTACTTTTCCCTAAATACTTTAATGTTTCTAATCCTTTTAACGTATCTACGAAATGATTAGAAAGTACACGATATGTTTCATATTGGCTATCCGCCATTTTCTGCGCCGCTAATCCTAGAAGGATCATAAATATAATCACAATTGGAATCGTTACAACTAAAATGATTCCAGACTTAATGTCCAGTATAAAAACATATAGAACAATTAGTCCTGGTACGATACTACTTCTAATCATTTTAGGAATTGTTAATTCAATATAAGTTTTAAATTTCTCAATACCTTCTATCGATAAAGTAACCAGATGGCCAGTCCCATTCGTTTGGACAAATCTCGGCCCTAATGTAAAATATGCTTCTATTAACTGTTTACGTAATGCCAATCCTGTTTTTTCAGCGAAACGCTCAACCAATATTTGCGATGCTCGCACCAACATTTGGCGTGCTGCGAACATGATTCCAAAATAAACAGTTTCATTTAGCACAGCTTGTACTGTTTCTCCTTGAAATAAAAATGTGATTGCTCGTGCTAAAAACAC
>NZ_JBFUIN010000916.1:0-1074 GCF_056401855.1 Bacillus sp. P4_D3 | reverse complement strand
CCCCTATACAACGATACGTACTGCCAAGACCGATATACGCACCGCGAAGTGATTCACCATCAAGTCCGTTCGCAATCGYCTGTTCATAATACGGAACCGCCTCCATTTCAAGACCCATGACATCATGTATCCAAGCGCATTGATATAGCACTTCTGCATCTCTCGTAAAATTTGTTAATCCTATAAGTATCTCTCTAGACTGCGCATATTTCTTTTCATTTCTAAGTTTAATAGCTTGCTTTAATAAATGTTCCATACAATCCACTCCTCACAAAATGTTCATTATGCATATATCATGTATTACACATTTACGAGCAGCTAATGGCCTATTCCATTAATTTGATTCAATTTAATACTTAGTGAGGGGTACGTTCCCCCACTAAGTTAATATTAACTCCATTATATACTATGCGACTGCAGCTCTTTCTAAAAGCTTAAATTTCCATCGCAGTAGTACGATTACATAAATGCTCTAACATATTGACAATTTCTTTTGCAGTTTCATCTTTCCCATTACATAACTTCACATTACCATCTTGTCCAATGACGTGATGCACGGCGCCGCGAGAATATAAAGAATGCGGTGAGTTCGCTACCATCACACTCGCTTTTGCACCTTCCATTCTTTTGCTTGCTCTTTCAATAAGTTCTGCTTCATTTACATCACTTTCAAGTTTAAAGCCAACGAGTATCGTTTCTGGATCCCAATTCTTTATTTGTTTTAATACTTTTGGTGCTTTTTGAAAATGAATAATCGGTGCGATATCACTTGAAATCTTTCCGTTCATATTAAGAACAGTTCCATCTTGATCACAAATTTTTTCAACAACCCAATCTGAGCCAGCAGCAGCCATAATAACTGCATCTACTTTTTCATGTGTAATAATACTTTTCATCTTATCTTGTAAATCAATAATCCCCTCAAATGGGTGCAATTCTAATTGGTTATTTACACCCATTGGCTTCTCAGCAAAATAGCCATGCAAATATATAACATTTGATCCTTTTGTCATTAGCTCTTCTGCAATGATTCTTCCAATCGTACCTTTTGCTAAATTTGTATGTCCACGTACT
>NZ_JBFUIN010000915.1:0-1076 GCF_056401855.1 Bacillus sp. P4_D3 | reverse complement strand
GAATTGATTCGTAGATTGAACCGTGAGTTACGCTTAATTATTAAAGAAGAAATGAAGGGGATATCAAGTTATGAAGAGGCGCAAAGAAAAGGTTTTCAGGCATTTTTTCGATGGGTAAAAGATCGTCCTAATCTATATAACATTGTACAACAGGCGGTAGTTGTTGATGATGATTTATATAGATGGTACTATGCAAAGCTCGCAAATGGATTTTTAAAAAGTTTGTCGGCTGGTATGGAAGCGGGAGAGTTTAAACAACTTGATAAAGAAACAATTGCGTATTGTCTTATGTCAATTGGTCAATTTCTAGGAATGCGCTGGGGGTATTGGGAAGAGAAGGATGTTCCGGAGAAGGTATTTGAGGCAGCGATGTCATTAATATTTGAAGGATTGAGAAAGAGATAAGGGAGTGGTAAATATGGAAGGCATTGCTTATTGGATTGAAAAACGAGCATATTTACATCCTGATCGCATTGCCGTTATTACGGAAGAAGAGGAAATAACATATAAACAGTTACATGAGTATGTGAGTAAAGTAGCAGCATATTTAATTTGCGATTTAAATATGAAAAAAGGAGAAAGGGTAGCTATTTTATCACAAAACAGCTTGGAATATATTGTCCTTTTATTTGCTATAGCGAAAGTAGAATGCATTGCTGTTCCACTGAATATAAGGTTAACAGAAAATGAACTTATATTTCAGTTGAAAGATAGTGGAACCACGGTTTTATTTGTAGAGGAAACATTTCAAAATATGGCACTTTCAATGGAGAAGGAATCATATGTACAAAGAGTTCTTTCGATAAAAAATTTAAAGCGAATAGAAAATAGAAACAACCACTATTTTGAGGATATAAATGAAAGCGCATCCTTTATTATATGTTACACTTCGGGAACAACAGGAACACCGAAAGGAGCTGTACTTACACAAAAAAATATGTTTTGGAATGCGCTCAATAATACATTTGCGATTGACCTAACTATTCATGATCGCTCCATTGTATTATTGCCTTTATTTCATATTGGTGGGATTGGTTTATTCGCATTCCCAACTTTATTTGCAGGTGGAATAATCA
>NZ_JBFUIN010000914.1:0-1079 GCF_056401855.1 Bacillus sp. P4_D3 | reverse complement strand
ATTTAAGTGTTCAATCATCATTACAGGTTCATCATAACATGGAATTTTATAAACAAATCGCGAAATATTGAACAATATTTGAATTATTACATAAAGGCTTTTTGATGTATTTAAAAGGAAAATCTGAAACTTTATTATATCTACATTTGAATTTATCAAGCTATTCTTTTGATTTTAAATGTGAAGTAATATGATGAAAAAATATAAAGAGTATAGAGGTTGAAAAAATGAATGGTTGTAAAGATGGGAGATTATGACTATAAGTAAAACGTTTCAAACAATTTTTTTGTAGTTCATCTTGGGGTATTTACTTTTCTTAGCTTGATTGTGATGGGATATCACCGATTTGGCTTTTACGGGCAGTTAATCTCCTACCTAACTTCCTCGCCTGTGCCTAATTTTGAGGCGGGAGTCTTACTGCCCACAAATAGCGGGATAAAACTAATTAAAAGGCTAAAGATGAACATGTTGCGTATTTCTACGGACAAGTAGATCTTGAGGATACATCAACAAACTAAAAAGCTCTTCATTTGAAGAGCTTTTTATATTCGCTTCATTGAAATTGTTTCACGTATGCTTTGTAAATTTTGCAGTGTTTCCTCCTGTCGTTGCAACGACAAACCCACATACAAAGTATCTAATAAACTAAGCTGCGCTAATCGTGATGAACTTGCTTCTGTACGAAATTCAGTCTCACGCGTCGAAGTATATAGCGTTATATGAGCAAGTTGGCTTAATGCCGATTTTTGATAGCTCGTAATCGCAATAATGCGAGCTCCTCTTGCTTTTGCTACTTCTAATGCTTCAAGTAATCCTTTATTACTGCCTGAATGAGAAATTGCAATGACCACTGCTTCTTTTGTCAGCAAGCCAGCTCCCATAATTTGAAAATGAGAATCCGTATGGGCAATACAAGAAATACCCGTTCTCATAAACTTATGATAAGCATCCATCGCAATAATACCCGACCCACCATTTCCATAAAACTCAATTCGTTTTGCTTCATTCAGCGCACTTACTGCCTGTTCCAACGCGTTATCATTTAACAAATGTAATGTATCTTGCAGTCCTGTAATATG
>NZ_JBFUIN010000913.1:0-1079 GCF_056401855.1 Bacillus sp. P4_D3 | reverse complement strand
CTGCTTTATCAGCTGAATCGTGGAATAATACGCCGCCCTTCATACGCGGCTGATTTGCAATAATGCCAATTGGCTTACCATCAATGCGTGCTAAACCTGTAATTAGTTCTTGCGCAAATAATTTTTTCACTTCAAAGAAAGAACCTTCATCAATAATTCTGTTAATGAGATCTTTCATATTGAAAGGAGCATTTTGATTTTCTGGAATGATTTCTTCTAACGTTTTATCGAACTGTTTCGGTTCTTGAGGTGTAATCAAAGGAGTCTTTTCTAAATAGTTACTTGGAAAATAAGAAATATATTGTCTTGCTTGCGTAATTGCATCTTCTTCTGTTTTACATAAAACATCTCCGCATCCTGATACTGAGCAATGCATACGTGCTCCGCCCATTTCTTCTAAAGTTACCTTCTCACCGATAACCATTTCAGCCATACGCGGAGACCCTAAATACATAGAAGCATTTCCTTCAACCATCATAACAACGTCACAAAATGCTGGAATATACGCACCACCAGCCGCTGAAGGTCCAAATAATAAACAAATTTGTGGCACTTTACCAGATAATTTCACTTGGTTATAAAAGATTCTTCCTGCACCGCGGCGTCCAGGGAACATTTCAACTTGATCTGTAATACGCGCTCCAGCAGAATCAACTAAATAAAATAACGGTACACGTAATTTTTCTGCTGTTTCTTGAATACGTAGAATTTTTTCAACTGTACGTGCTCCCCATGATCCAGCTTTTACAGTCGAATCATTTGCCATTACGCACGCAGTACGACCATGTATTTTACCAGTCGCAGTTACAACACCATCAGCTGGTAATCCAGTTTGTTCACAATTTGCAAATAATGCATCTTCCACATATTCACCATTATCGAATAAAAGAGCCAAACGATCTCGAACAAAAAGTTTCCCTTTTGCTTTGTTTTGTTCATGATATTTCGGTGCCCCGCCTTGCTTAATTGTTTCAACTCGTTCTTCAAATGAATTAGATTGTTGTTTTTGATCTAACATATTTACTCCCCCTTATACATTGGTTTGCGCTTTTCCTTGAATGCCTGTAATCCTTCTAATC
>NZ_JBFUIN010000912.1:0-1083 GCF_056401855.1 Bacillus sp. P4_D3 | reverse complement strand
ACATTTACCAGAAGAAAAACGAAAGAAAGCACTATTTTATGGATTAGCAGGAGCATTCGTTTTCCGCTTCGGATCACTATTTATGATTTCGTTCCTAGTAGATGTATGGCAAGTGCAAGCAATTGGTGCGATTTATCTTATGTTTATCGCGGGGAATCACTTATTTAAAACGTATGTTAAAAAGAATTCACATGAAGAAACAGAAGAAAAAGAAGCAAAGAAAAAACAAGAGAACTTTTGGTGGACTGTATTTAAAGTCGAAGTTGCTGATATCGCCTTCGCTGTTGATTCAATTTTAGCTGCTGTTGCATTAGCAGTGACTTTACCGAAAACAGGATTAGGTACGATTGGTAGTCTTGATACAGGTCAATTTATCGTTATCTTTACAGGTGGACTTATCGGATTAGTTATAATGCGATTTGCAGCAACTGCTTTCGTACAAATATTAAAACGTAAACCAGGACTTGAAACTGCAGCATTCTTAATTGTAGGTTGGGTTGGTGTGAAATTAGCGATTTATACGCTAGCACACCCTGCTTTAGGTGTCCTTCCACATTCATTCCCAGAATCTACTCCGTGGAAGCTTACATTCTGGATTGTATTAATTGGAATCGCAGTTGGCGGTTGGTTCTTCTCGAAAGAAGTAGAAGTAAAAGTAGAAAAGAATTTAGACGAAAAAGCGCTGTAATTACAGCGCTTTTTCTTTTTCCCTCGTTTCAACCCTCTCTATTTTTAGAAAAAATTCCATTATACTACCTTTTGTAAACGCTTTCTTTCCAGATGTATGTCCTTTTTGTGAAACATTGAACAAACTTATTGAAAATGAGAACAAATCCATGTACTTTATTCATATAAGGAGTATTTATAGACGATGTACTAAAGGAGCGTATTACTCATGCTAGAACAAGGATTAGATTATGTTGTAAAACTGGCTAAGAGCAAAAAGCAAATGCTAGATACAAACCCAATGCAATATTTCATTCGTGCTGCACTTGCTGGTATTTATATCGGTTTTGTTATTGTACTATGTTTTAAATTAGGTAACTTTTTTCACATTGCAGATTCACCAGCAACCTATTTAGC
>NZ_JBFUIN010000911.1:0-1084 GCF_056401855.1 Bacillus sp. P4_D3 | reverse complement strand
CCGGGATGGACGCACCGCTGGTGTACCAGTTGTTCTGCCAAGGGCATAGCTGGGTAGCTATGTGCGGAAGGGATAAGTGCTGAAAGCATCTAAGCATGAAGCCCCCCTCAAGATGAGATTTCCCATAGCGTAAGCTAGTAAGATCCCTGAAAGATGATCAGGTTGATAGGTTCGAGGTGGAAGCATGGTGACATGTGGAGCTGACGAATACTAATAGATCGAGGACTTAACCATATAATATGAAGCAATGTTATCTAGTTTTGAGAGAATATAAAAAACTTATTGACTTTCTAAGTGAATCAAGTATAATAATGTTTGTCTCAAGCGAATATAGTCTGGTAATGATGGCAGAGAGGTCACACCCGTTCCCATACCGAACACGGAAGTTAAGCTCTCTAGCGCCGATGGTAGTTGGGACCTTGTCCCTGTGAGAGTAGGACGTTGCCAGGCAATATTATTCCGCAGTAGCTCAGCGGTAGAGCTATCGGCTGTTAACCGATCGGTCGTAGGTTCGATTCCTACCTGCGGAGCCATTGGAGAGCTGTCCGAGTTGGCCGAAGGAGCACGATTGGAAATCGTGTATACGTCACAAGCGTATCAAGGGTTCGAATCCCTTGCTCTCCGCCATAAGCATTTTATAATATTTGGCCCGTTGGTCAAGTGGTTAAGACACCGCCCTTTCACGGCGGTAACACGGGTTCGAATCCCGTACGGGTCACCACTTTTGGAGGATTAGCTCAGCTGGGAGAGCACCTGCCTTACAAGCAGGGGGTCGGCGGTTCGATCCCGTCATCCTCCACCATATAAATTATATGAATAATATTGTCGCGGGGTGGAGCAGTACGGTAGCTCGTCGGGCTCATAACCCGAAGGTCGCAGGTTCAAATCCTGTCCCCGCAACCAAATTTTTTCGTAATTTGGTTGCTAACACTTATCATATAATTATATAAATAATATTATCGCGGGGTGGAGCAGTACGGTAGCTCGTCGGGCTCATAATCCGAAGGTCGCAGGTTCAAATCCTGTCCCCGCAACCAAATGGTCCCGTGGTGTAGTGGTTAACATGCCTGCCTGTCACGCAGGG
>NZ_JBFUIN010000910.1:0-1086 GCF_056401855.1 Bacillus sp. P4_D3 | reverse complement strand
GCTGAAAAGCTACATTATGCGTTTTATAGCCTGGATTAGTAGCAAAACGAAAGTCTGCAATACTTTGACCAAATCCTTCTCCTTGATCAGGAATTACTTTAATGGGTACTCTTGAAAGGCCAACAGCCTCTTGATTCAGCAAATACCACACTGTTACAAAATCATGCATAGGGCTTCCACTTATACCAGGATTAGACTTAGAGTAGAATTTATAATAATAGTCTAACATAGGTTTGATGATGAGTCCTGCAAGATCCTGTGTATTCCGATGAAATGCATCGATTTGCTGGACCATTTCGGGTGTAACAATCGCATGTTGAGTCACATTTAAAGGAATAATTGTCAAGTTCTTTGCATGCTGCAGAATTAAGTTTGCTGCATAAGGGTCTGAGTAAAAGTTAGCTTCAGCCACAGCAGTTACGTTACCTGGATAGAAAAAAGCTCCCCCCATGCAAATACATTCTCTTACGTTTCGCATTGTTTCTAAATTCAACACAAAAGTCGTAGCTAGCGAAGAAAGTCTTCCTAAATTGATAATTGTAAGATCTTCTAAATTTGATTCTATAATTTGATAAATATCATTTAAAGGATAAACTGGATATGAAATTTCAKGGGGAATGATAGGTCCTAATCCGACTTTTCCATGTACCTCAGGGAAATACTGAATCAATATACCTGTCAACGGTACAGAAGCACCAAGGAATACGGGTATCTCTTCTCTTCCCGCAATGTACTTCAAATAGTTAATATTTCTTATTGCATTTTCTCTGGATACATTTCCATAATCGGCTACAATTCCTACAAGTTRAATGTCTTTACGAAAAAAAGTGTACAGTATAGCAAACGCATCATCAATCCCCAAATCTGTAAACAGGAGAACCTTTTTTTTCATATCTCTTCCTCCAAAATCTATAGAATCCTACTTTCACTAATGATGTAGTGATCAGACTAAGCTTGTATGTATATATTTTATGTATTCTTAAAGAGTGGATTCTATTCACTTGAAATAGCTTTGCTCATCTAAATTTGATATTATGTTCAAGCGTAAGTTTCTGTTCTTAAGTTCATAGGCATGGTGTGCTATCC
>NZ_JBFUIN010000909.1:0-1092 GCF_056401855.1 Bacillus sp. P4_D3 | reverse complement strand
ATTCTGAACTTTATTATGAATAGGATTAATAAATGCTACTAATTCGTCCTCTTCCCATCCCTCAACTCTAGCGTACGCCCCTTCATTTAAAGTGAATGCAAAGGTTACATCGCTTCCGTATTCTTTTTCAATCGTTCTTCCATTTATAAGTAGTCTCCACTCACACGGTTTATCTGTTTGAACGTTATAAACAATATTTCCTTTAGCCTCATCGCCGACAGCAATCGTTTCACCTTCGTTTTGAATATCTATCGCTAGTTTTCTAAATCGAGAGAAATAAATTCTTCCTTTTTGAATCGCAAATTTCAAGTTTTTAATAGATAAACCGTTACATAATACATATGTTCCTGGATCACCGTAAATGGATGGGTCTTTTGATCCTGGGAATGTTTTAGACGGATGTAAATGAGAGTCACTTCCTCCTATTCCCCAGATTTTAAGACCATTTGACCACATTTGATCGAAACAACGTAAAGCTTCTAAAGTAGATGATTTACTTTTTTTATACGTTGGATCACACATAATTTCCATCGTATGAACATTTTCTAAGTTAATATTAACTTGGTTCGCCCAAGGCTTCATAAATGGATGATTCACACTCAATAAATACCCTTTTTCTTTCATGAGTGAAAATAGTGCATTCATTTTTTCAGCGCTAAATGATTCATCTATATACTCTGTAAAATCAATGAATTCTCTTATACCAAATATGTTGTAATGACCATAAGGAGTTGTAAGTTCCATAGATGGTATAATTAATGTGTTTCCTTTTTGATATGATGGCATAACAATATTGTGCTCCGTCGCATATAAAAAATCTAATTCTTGTTTTTCACATACTTCCATTCCAAGTTCATCATCTATCTCGCCATCTGTTAAATCTGTATGTTCATGAAAATCCCCTTTGTACCAGCGATGTTCTTCATTTACTACCTTATTAAAACGGTCTTCATCGATAAAAACATTGCCCTTACAAAAATGCTCTCTACTATACTTTCGCTCCAACTGATCATTCACTTCTATATTTACTGTATAGTCAACTTTTTCCCCAGTAAATTTCACTACTTTCTTTGCACAATGAGGGATATATAC
>NZ_JBFUIN010000908.1:0-1095 GCF_056401855.1 Bacillus sp. P4_D3 | reverse complement strand
GCAAATTGAGAGTGGGTTAGCTTCATTAAACGAAAATATAAATGTGTTATCTAACGCAACTTCGCAACTTCATGCTGGTTATGCTCAGCTAGAAAAAGGTTTAAGTTCTTACGATCAATATTTCGGAAGCATTTCTCAAGCAATTGATGGTGCGAAAAAAGGATACGAACAAATTGAAATGTTAATGACCAATTTCATTCAAACGAAACCAGAAGTAGCAAATGATCAGAACATACAGCAAACATTAGGAATTGCAAAGGAAGCTCAAAAGCAATTAAGTGTACTTTCAAATGAATTAAATCAATTAGCAACGCAGCATAAAGCAGCAATGGGTTCATTTAAAGAAGCGAATCAGTCGTTACTGAAAGTAGATAAAGGTTTAAAAGAAATGAATAATGGCGTTACACAATTACAAAAAGGCGCTGGTGAGCTGGAAAATGGATTAAATGAAGGAGCCACAGGTTCAAAACAAATTGCAAACAAATCAGCTGAGTTAAAATCCGGTTTAACGAAAATAAATGATGGGCAAGGACAGTTATTAACTGGGCTTAAGGATTTGCAAGAAAAGATGGGGCAATTACAATCAGGCTTATCTAAAAGTACAGAAGGTTTAGGCAAAGTAAGTAACGGTCTAGGGGATGCTCAAAAATATTTAGGCGAGCTTAATGAATCAAAAAGTTCTGAGAAATTTTATATCCCAAAAGAAGTTTTAGAGGGAGAAGATTTCCAAAAAGCTTTGAATACGTACATGTCACATGATAGAAAAACTACTAAAATGACAATCATTTTAGATGTAAATCCGTATTCAAAAGAAGCGATGCCAATTATTCAAGAAATTAATAAAACAATAGATGGTACTTTAAATGGAACTGAAATAAAAAGTACGAAAAAAGCAATTGGAGGGACAACAGCTAGAAACGTTGATTTAAAAGAAGTAACCGGGCAAGATTTCTTACGTACTGCTACGATTATGTTAATTGGTATTACGCTTGTTTTAATCGTGATTACACGTTCATTCTTAAACTCAATCTTTATCATTGGATCGTTAATTTTAGCGTACTTTGCATCGCTTGGTATTAGTGAACAAATTAGTGC
>NZ_JBFUIN010000907.1:0-1096 GCF_056401855.1 Bacillus sp. P4_D3 | reverse complement strand
GTATTGCAACCGAACTTTCCATAGTAAGTGGTTTACCATCCATGTTATCTGGATCATATCCACCTAAAGCAAGTAATGCGATTAACGCTTCTTCTTCAGTAGGTGCTTCCGTATTTGGTAAGAAATGACCAGGATAAGAATCAAGCATAACGAGTAATTCTACTTCTTCCCCTTCATTTTGTAGTTGCGCCGCCATTGCATGAACAACATTTCCTCCAAGCGACCAACCGAGTAAACGATACGGTCCGTGAGGCTGTACTTCACGAACGTGTTTTAAATAATCCGCCGCCATCTCCTCTAAGCTTTTTGGAAGTTCTTCATTTTTAGCGATACCACGTGCTTGTACACCATAGATTGGATAATCTGTTCCTAAAGATTTCATAAGTCCTGCATAGCACCAACTTAATCCACCTGCTGGATGTACACAAAATAGTGGTAATTGCTCTCCGCTTGCTCGTAATGGAAGCAACACATCAAGTGCACTTTGACCATTCCCCATTTCAAGTCTTTCAGCAAGCCCTGCAACAGTAGGTGCTGCAAATAAAGTTCCGATATTTAGTTCAACTCCAAGTGCCTCTTTAATGCGACTCATCAGCTGCACTGCAAGAAGTGAATGACCACCAAGATCAAAGAATCCATCATCAATTCCAATTTGAGACACACTTAAAACTTCTGTAAACAAGTCACATAATATTTCTTCTTGCGGTGTTCTTGGTCCGCGGCTAGAAGATGATGCAATAAATTCTGGAGCTGGCAATGCCTTTCTATCTAATTTACCGTTTGGCGTTAAAGGTAACTCATTTACTACTACAAAAGCGTATGGAACCATGTAATCTGGTAAACTACCTCCCGCATGCTGACGCATTTCATTCGTATCAATCGTTTCATTATTTGATGCGACGATATAAGAAACTAATCGTTTATCCCCTGGTTGATCTTCTCGTACAATAACAGCTACTTGTTCAACTTTAGGATGTTTCATTATTACCGCTTCTATTTCCCCTAATTCAATTCGGAATCCACGAATTTTAATTTGATGATCTGCACGTCCTATATAATCTAACGTCCCATCTTGACGCCAACGTGCTAAGTCTCC
>NZ_JBFUIN010000906.1:0-1098 GCF_056401855.1 Bacillus sp. P4_D3 | reverse complement strand
ATATAAAGAGATGCTAGGCCATTTTTTATTTTATAGAAAAAGAAATGGAGGGTTTATTCGGATAGGTATATAAAATTTATTTATTTATATAAAAAGATTTAAATAGGAGGAAAATAAGATGAAACAGACGGAGCAATGGACTTCGAAATTAGGTTTTATAATGGCAGCAGCAGGATCAGCAATTGGACTTGGCGCAATATGGAAGTTTCCTTATATCGCTGGAAAGAGCGGGGGAGGAGCATTCTTTTTAATCTTTATATTATTTACTGTATTAATTGGACTACYACTACTTATTGCTGAATTTATGATTGGACGCAGTACACAGAAACAAGCAGTTGGAGCATTTAAAAGTATCGCACCAAATACAGGATGGCACTGGATTGGCCGTCTTGGCGTTGGAACTTGTTTTATATTACTATCATTTTATAGTGTTGTAGGTGGATGGGTATTAATTTATTTATTCAGAGGAGTGACAGGGCAGCTTATTACTCCAGGACAAAATTATAGTGCATTATTCACAGAGACAATTGGAAATCCGACTTGGGCCATTATCGGTCATTTTGCATTTATGTTCATTACGATATGGGTTGTATCAAAAGGTGTACAAAATGGGATTGAAAAAGCAAGTAAATATATGTTACCAGCGTTGTTCGTATTATTTGTCGCTCTTATTATTCGTTCATTAACACTTGATGATGCGATGCAAGGTGTGAAGTTTTTCTTACAGCCGGATTTCTCAAAAATTACTTCAGAAAGTATTTTGTTCGCAATGGGGCAATCATTCTTTGCGATTAGTATAGGAATTTCGATTATGGTTACGTATAGCTCGTATTTAAATAAAAAAGAAAGTTTACCAAAATCAGCAGTTACGATTGTTGGATTGAATTTATTCGTTTCTTTATTTGCGGGACTTGCTATATTTCCAGCAGTATTTTCATTAGGAATGGAGCCAACAGAAGGACCTGGATTACTATTTATCGTATTGCCATCTGTATTTAGTCAAATTCCATTCGGTGGACTATTCTTAACAGTATTTCTTGCGTTATTTACATTTGCGACATTAACATCGGCATTTTCACTACTAGAGACGGTCGTTTC
>NZ_JBFUIN010000905.1:0-1100 GCF_056401855.1 Bacillus sp. P4_D3 | reverse complement strand
TTCAATTTCGAACTATGCAGTTCAAAATATTATCCGGTATTAGCCCCGGTTTCCCGGAGTTATCCCAGTCTTATGGGTAGGTTACCCACGTGTTACTCACCCGTCCGCCGCTAACTTCATAAGAGCAAGCTCTTAATCCATTCGCTCGACTTGCATGTATTAGGCACGCCGCCAGCGTTCATCCTGAGCCAGGATCAAACTCTCCAATAAAGTTAGTTTGTCTAGCATCTAAAAATAAAAATTGACGTTCACGTTGTTTGTTTCGTTCAGTTTTCAAAGAACTAAAAGCGGGTGAAGAGAATCGAACTCTCGACCAGAGCTTGGAAGGCTCTTGTTTTACCACTAAACTACACCCGCGTGGTCGGGAAGACAGGATTTGAACCTGCGACCCCCTGGTCCCAAACCAGGTGCTCTACCAAGCTGAGCCACTTCCCGTTATGGCGCGCCCGAGAGGAGTCGAACCCCTAACCTCTTGATCCGTAGTCAAACGCTCTATCCAATTGAGCTACGGGCGCTTATTCATGATGTTTTTTCGTCGTTGTATTTTGGCGACTCAATTATCTTATCATACTACATTTTCAAATGCAAGTACTTTTTTAAAAGATTTTTTGGTGCGGCCGAGAGGACTTGAACCTCCACGGGGTTTCCCCCACTAGGCCCTCAACCTAGCGCGTCTGCCGTTCCGCCACGACCGCGCGGAAAAAACAAAAGTGAGCCATGAAGGATTCGAACCTTCGACCCTCTGATTAAAAGTCAGATGCTCTACCAACTGAGCTAATGGCTCGTAAATGGCTGGGCTAGCTGGATTCGAACCAGCGCATGACGGAGTCAAAGTCCGTTGCCTTACCGCTTGGCTATAGCCCATCGAAATAGTTATCTTCTTTTCAAAGACAAGTGTTATTGTACCATAATGTCCAATAAAAAACAACTGCCATATAGCAGAAGTTAAAATGGCGGTCCCGACCGGGGTCGAACCGGCGATCTCCTGCGTGACAGGCAGGCATGTTAACCACTACACCACGGGACCATTTGGTTGCGGGGACAGGATTTGAACCTGCGACCTTCGGGTTATGAGCCCGACGAGCTACCGTACTGCTCCA
>NZ_JBFUIN010000904.1:0-1042 GCF_056401855.1 Bacillus sp. P4_D3 | reverse complement strand
TGATTGTTGCACCAACAAAGTAACCTTCTCCAACTTCTTCATTGATTTTACGACCATCTACTAGTAAAGTTGCTCCATCTGCTACACCACTATTAATATAGCCTAACACACGTTCTTTATGAGATTCACGGATTAATGGTCCAACATAATTATCTTCGTTGAAACCGTCACCTACTTTTAACTTCTTCGTTTCTGCTACTAATACATCAATGAATTCATCAGCAATTTCATCAACTACTGCTACTACTGAACATGCCATGCAGCGCTCTCCACTACTTGCAAACGCAGACCCAATTACACCTTGTACTGTTTTCTCAAGGTTGCAATCTGGCATAACAACCGCATGGTTTTTCGCACCTGCTAACGCTTGTACACGTTTACCATTTTTTGTACCAGTTTCATATACGTAGCGTGCCACTGGCTCAGAGCCAACAAACGAAACTGCTTGAATATCTTTATTTTCTAAAATACTATTTACAACATCTTTTCCGCCTTGTACTAAATTTAATACCCCTTTTGGAAAACCAGCTTCATAGAATAACTCTACAAGTCGCTCAGCTAAAAGTGGTGTTCTTTCAGATGTTTTTAATACGAATGTATTACCGCAAGCAATTGCAAGTGGGAACATCCATAACGGAATCATCATCGGGAAGTTAAACGGTGTAATACCAGCAACAACTCCGATTGGGTAGCGCCAAATCGATCCATCAATTCCACTAGCAATATTCGGAAGGGCTTGTCCCATCATTAAATTTGGTGCTGATGTTGCAAGTTCTACCGCTTCAATACCACGCTGTACTTCACCAGTTGCATCCGTTAGCGTTTTACCGTTTTCTAGCGTAATGATTTTTGCAAGCTCATCTTTATTTTCTTGTAACAGTTGTAGATATTTGTATAGTTGTCTTGAACGATTTGGAACTGGCACTTTAGACCATGTTTTATATGCCGCTTTTGCCGCTTCAACAGCTTTTTCAACATCTTCTTTTGGAGAAAGTGGAACGTAAGCGATGATTTTTCCAGTTGCCGGATTCGGAACCGCTTC
>NZ_JBFUIN010000903.1:0-1102 GCF_056401855.1 Bacillus sp. P4_D3 | reverse complement strand
GGTGAACAAATCGTCCGAATCATAATGAAGTTTGAGCCCTATTCTGGAGATTATGTATGGCATTGTCATCGTTTAGAGCATGAAGACCATGATATGATGAGACTGTTAAAAATCATACCTTCCAATCTTAATAGACACAAATCAAATTGATAGATACATTAAATAACACGAAAGTCCCTTCAGTATTACTGAAGGGACTTTTACATGTTTGTGAAAAGTACAAGAAGCGCTTTTCAGTCTACAACTATTTTTTAAAATTGTATTGCTCTAAAAGCTTCTCTAACATTTCCAAAGTAACTGGTTGTGCCTTAGTAGTTAGTTGATACCCAATTCGTCCATTCGTTTCTACGGTTGCTTGTTGTAAATTCTTGATTTCATGTATACCTTTTTCTCTCAGATGCATAAATAATTGTTGTTCTGACATTTTTGCGCGTAATAAATTCTTTTTTAAGATTTCTCCGTTTTCTATAACAATAATGCTAGTTCCATTTAGAAACTTTTCTACTTTTCGTGATTTCAATTCAATAAAATGAATGATAAGTAAAACACCCGCAAAAATAAACGCAGCAAAAATAGATGGGACTACTTTCCTACTTAATATAGGTTCTACAATAATACGACCTATAGAAACAACAATAATAATTTCAGCTCTCGTCATTTGGCTAACAGATTTACTACCTGTCAATTTTAAAACAATAATTCCAGTGAGGATTAAAATAATACTTTCAAAAAGTATATTCATTACAGCCCAATCCTTTAATAGTGAATGTTACTAGTATTCCCATTAAAGGATTTTTATGATATTTCACACACTCTTCAGACCATTAAGGATGTAAAGGTATCCATCCATAATCTTTATGTGCTTTATTATTTGAAGCACCTCTCTCCCGGCTATTACTGGTATAGCACCAACTTTCTTTATTGCTTCTACTTGTGATTCATTACGAATCATTGCAAACACCGTATGACCTTCTCTTATTACCATTGGCAATAAAGAACGTCCTATTACACCCGTTGCACCTGCTACAAAAATTTTCATATGTGTTCCTTCTTATTTTGAATATTATAATTGAGAAAAAAATATATAAGGTATGTGACAAAT
>NZ_JBFUIN010000902.1:0-1104 GCF_056401855.1 Bacillus sp. P4_D3 | reverse complement strand
CTCATATACTACCTCACCAAACTAAAAAGGCCTACTCGCACGAGTAGGCTTTTGAAACTATGAAAGCTTCGTTAATAATTGATTTAAATCTTTTTTCGTTTTCGTCGTTAATGACTTCATTTTATTAACATCTATCTTTTCTTTCTCCGCTCCTACAATTAACGGATACATACTTTGCCCGATAGTTTTAAATTCAGTCGGGTGTGATGCCTCTAAATCTTTCTCAATTACATCCCACTTCTCATTAATTTGTTTTCCAAGTTTATTAACTGCTTCTAATTTAGGGCTTGCAGCTAATTGCTTGTCTAAGCTTTCAATTAATGTAACGACTTCTTTTACATTTGTTTTCACAGCTACGCTTTTCTTCGGATCTTTCGTTGTTTTTCCGTTGTTGTTTGCACTTGTACTTTGATCTGTTGTCTTTCCGTTATTGTTTGTACTTGTGCTTTGATCTGTTGTTTTCCCGCTAGTAGTTTGATCATTCGTTTTTCCTGTCGTTTCTTTTTCTTTTGTTGTTTTGCCGTTACTTTCTGTTCCTGATGATTCCTTTGTATTTTTTGTATCCTTATCTGTTTTTTMATTCGAAGAAGTATTTGTGTCTTTTTCAGTATCTTTCGTTGTTTTTGACGCTTCATCTGCACTTGTCGTTTTTGATTGCTCTTCATTTTGCGCTGTTGCTGGATCCTTCTTCGCTTCATCTTTATCTGTGAAGGTACTACAAGCTGCCATTGAAAGCATTGTACCAATTGCTACTGATGCGATAGCGACCTTTTTCATTTTCATAAAAATCCCCCTATGTTTATATAATTTATCCTCCTCTTTACGATTCTATTTTCTCTTAAAAAATCCCTTTTCACACGAATCACCATCTTTCCGACAGTAATCTTCATAATAATACGTACAAAAAACGATAAATTTATTTTAATATTCGAGTTTCTTCTACCTCATTTTTCTTCTCTGTAGCAAAAGAAAAAGAGTATGTTGTCACATGAAGATTTACAATCTACAAATGACAACATACTCTCCTATCAATTTTTTATCTTTCTTGACATTTTATTTACACAAAAAAATAAAATAATTCCTATTTTTTTTATTTCTCAACAC
>NZ_JBFUIN010000901.1:0-1109 GCF_056401855.1 Bacillus sp. P4_D3 | reverse complement strand
GTAACCCCAATATGTAATAAACTTCTTTTTGAATTCAACAATTTTTTCTAAATACGGACGGAACATTTCGAAGTCAGATTTTTCGCGAGCTTCTTCCCATACACTATTAGACATGTATGAGCCGGGAATCACAGTAGAAGTGTTAGATCATGTATTTGGTCAACTGCGTGAACGTATCGTTCCGCTTGTGAAAGAAATTTCTGAGTCTAAAAAAGAATTAAAAACAAATGCTTTATCCGAACATTTTTCAAAAGAAAAACAAAAGAATTTTACTTTAGAGTTATTAAAACAATTGAACTATAACTTTGAAGCGGGTCGTCTTGATGAAACGGTACATCCTTTTGAAATTACATTAAATAGAGGGGATGTTCGTATTACGACTCGTTACGATGAGAAAGACTTCCGTATGGCTGTTTTCGGCACGATTCATGAATGTGGTCATGCTGTATATGAGCAAAATGTTGCAGAGGAACTAGAAGGAACACCGCTTTGCAGTGGAACATCAATGGGAATTCACGAGTCACAATCGTTATTCTTTGAAAACTTCATTGGCCGTAATAAGTCGTTCTGGAAGAAAAACTATGATTTGTTAAAGCGATATAGTGACGGTCAATTTGACGGCGTATCAGTAGACGAGTTTTATGATGCGATTAATGAGTCAAAACCATCCTTTATCCGTATAGAAGCAGATGAACTTACATATCCGCTTCATGTTATGGTTCGCTATGAGCTGGAGAAAGAATTATTTGATGGCACACTGCAAGTAAAAGATTTACCAGCGGCATGGAATGATAAGATGGAAACTTATTTAGGTATTCGTCCAGAGAATGACGCACAAGGTGTATTACAAGACGTTCACTGGGCTGGCGGTTCGTTTGGATATTTCCCATCTTATGCGCTTGGTTATATGTATGCAGCGCAATTTAAACAAAGGATGCTAAAGGATATTCCAAACTTTGATGCATTATTAGAAGAAGGAAACGTGACACCAATTCGTGAATGGTTAACAGAGAATATTCACCAATACGGCAAAACGAAAAAACCACTTGAAATTTTAAAAGATGTGACAGGTGAAGGTTTAAATGCAAACTACTTAGCTGATTATCTAG
>NZ_JBFUIN010000900.1:0-1110 GCF_056401855.1 Bacillus sp. P4_D3 | reverse complement strand
GTTTTAAATATGGCGATGGTTCAGAAGGAAGATGTTATGAAAAAAATGGATCAAATGTTAAGTTCTCTCGATTTGCTGGAAATGAATATTGGGATTAGAATGAATCATGCATTAAAGGGTAAAGGTGAAAAAATATGCAATA
The DNA here is from genome assembly GCF_056401855.1 of Bacillus sp. P4_D3. Lineage (NCBI taxonomy): Bacteria > Bacillati > Bacillota > Bacilli > Caryophanales > Bacillaceae > Bacillus > Bacillus sp. P4_D3. The sequence continues at coordinate 968 of NZ_JBFUIN010000900.1, read as the reverse complement.
AGATAGAAATAACAGAAATGCATATAGAACATATGGAAAATAAATTAGTGCATCACGAAGAAAAAGGGAGCTGGGTAAAAACATTTCAAAACGTCGTAGTGAGTGCATAATAAGGTGGGAACAAAATGGGATATGAAGCATTAATCCAGTCCTCGGAGAAGTTAATGCAGTATAATGATGAAGCGAATGTGAAAAAAAGAGAAATGGCTGAATATGATTTTTATAAGGATATGAAGCCATTTGTTGATATTGTAGATGCGGAGTTAGAGATGTGGAAAGAATTAGCTTATAGGTGGATAAAGGAAGAACGACCTAAGTATATACATGTACAACAAATTGATCAAGTTTATGATAATTTACAAACTAATGTGCTACAATGTTTTGTTAATAAGGGAAAAGGTAAACGTTTCTTTGAAACTCATCAGGCTATTGCGTATACTTTGCAAAATATCGTAGATCAATGTAAGTAACAAGAGGGAAAACCCTCTTGTTTTTTTATGCCTCTGTCACTGTTGTAGGTTTTGTTGCACCGTTTATTTCTAACTCTCGTATTAATGTTCGGTAATCTGATATGCATACTTTTCCTTCAAGATAACAATGTCTCGCAAAGTCTAACAGTTCATTCGAATTTTCTGTGTAATACCCCTTTTTTTGAGAAAACGCTTGTTTTAAATCCCCTAATACCATGTTGATTCCTCCCCAATRAGAATCTTCTTCCTTATTATCATAGCATGGAAGGGTTTACTTTCTAATTTTTTTAAAAATTTAAACTTCCGACAAAAACAGACAGATACTCCGTCACACATTTTATTTTATAGATACATATTCTATATGTAGAAACTTATGCGAAGGAGGAGAGAATGCATGTTTCAACAACCTAATGTATATCAGCAAACAAATCCATATGCACAGCAAAATATGTACCAATATAATGAGGATACATATTTACGATATAATATGTATCCTTT
>NZ_JBFUIN010000899.1:0-1111 GCF_056401855.1 Bacillus sp. P4_D3 | reverse complement strand
ACGTATAAGCGTCCATTTCTTTCATATTATTACCAGAATATTTTATCGTTATATCTATACCATTCATAACTAGCAATTTAACGATTTCAAAATGACTGCTATATATTGCAGCAAACAGAGGATTTCGATCCGGCTCACTAGTGTCTATTTCAACTTGGTGTTTAATGAGATACTCTGCAATATGTAAATGCCCTTTTGTAGCTGCTCTTTCAAGGGCATTTGTAGAAAAAGTCCCACACTTTGCATGAATATTAATTCCTGAATTGATTAAGTACTCTATTATTTCTAACTGTCCATGCGCTGTCGCTACATGTAACCACGTACCAAATGGCGTCACATATTCCAACATCTTAGGCTCTTTCTCAAGTAAACCTCTTAACGTGTCCAATTGACCACTCTTTATGGAATCTCTCATTCTTTTCGCAATTTGAATCTTATCCATTCTACTTCCCCTTTAATTCTTATCTTGTAGAAATAGCTTTGTAACTTATCGACCAATTTAAAACTCATGATTTTTATAAAAAAACATTTCTTCTTTCCATTCAGTTAAATGGGATTATTCAGAAATTCACTATCATACTTCTTGATTAAGACTTTATCATTTTCATCAATTGGTAATTCTCCTAAGTATTTATATTTCCAAATAATCATCTGATCACTAAAACTATATTCTGTATCGAACCAATTTGTATAATCGAAATGCATGTTAAATTTCCCACTATGTTCAAGCGACATCGTAAAGGCGTACCAAAGTTCTTGCTGATTATCTTTGAAAACATTTCTTAATTCTTTACTCAATCTATATAAAGAATCTTCTTTTCTTTCAAATTCAATTTCATCAATTTCATATTTAAAAGGAATTTCCACACTATATGTATACTTTTTTTCACTTCTGATGGTGTTATAGAAAAAGTAAGTTCCCCCTCCCGTTTCTGATATTTGAGCATAAAAATAAAATCCCTCCCACTCTTCCGGAATCATGTCATTAACCGTTTCCGCTATCTCTCTATATAACCTATTCAGTTCTTTTTCCAATCGACTTCCCCCTATTTGATTTTTACCATCCACTTTTTTCTATATTATACCATCCTCTCGATTAGCTCTGTTTTTA
>NZ_JBFUIN010000898.1:0-1112 GCF_056401855.1 Bacillus sp. P4_D3 | reverse complement strand
ATTGCAGAGCGTACATATTTAAAAGGGGTTATTGGTCTTTCAACGAGTACAGCAAAGAAAGAGGTAATTTCAGCAGAAGGTTTACAGAAATCAACGGTACAAAGTTCACATTTAAAAGCATATGTGAAAAAAGAATTTAAAACGTTATTCCGCACGCCACAATTTTTCTTAAATTGTATTGTGCAAACTTTCGTTATGCCAATTATGCTGTTCTTTGTTTTATTTGTACAAGATGGAAATTTAAAATGGATTACGGAATATATTGATAATCCAGAATCAGCAGGCTTTGCAATTGGTGTTGGCCTTTGTGCATCCTTATTTTTAATGGGGAGTAATGTTATTGCAACAACGTCATTCTCACGAGATGGAAGCTCTTGGTTTGTGAATCGTTATTTACCAGTAAAGGCTTCGGATATCTTTTTTGCGAAAGCAATAACTGCTTGGTTAATTAATGTGGTCATTTTAGCAGTATTCGGTATTACGATGGCAGTTGTAGCAAAAGTTTCCCCAGTCTTTATGATACTTTGGTTCTTGCTAAGTGCGAACGGGTTATTGTTAATTAATTTGATCGGTACGCGCTGGGATGCACAAACTGCAGATATACATTGGGATACAGAACAGAAATTATTTAAGAGTCGATACACAACTTTATGGAATTTTTTAGCTAATATTTTAATAGCTTTAATTATTGTAGCGGGAGTAAGTGTATTATACTTTGTCCTTCAGGTAGGACTGTGGGTTATGTTTATTATTTTATTTATACTGTTTACCATTGCCAATTTAATTTTAATTAGAATTTTAAAATTAGGTGCAGAGCGTATATTGTCAAATATTCAATAAGAAGGTAGATCCTCTGTATTCGTGCAGAGGATCTATCTATAGATGGAGGAGAAAAGGTGAAGAAAATAGCAATTGTAACAGGGGCAACTCGTCTGAATGGAATTGGTGCAGCTGTATGCAAGGTGCTTGCTCAAAAGGGGATAGACGTCTTTTTCACGTACTGGCCTCGGTATGATAAAGCAATGCCGTGGGGAATGAATGATCAAGAACCCTTTTTGTTGAAAAAGGAAATTGAAAGTTACGGCGTTCGATGTGAAATGGCAGAAATCAAC
>NZ_JBFUIN010000897.1:0-1116 GCF_056401855.1 Bacillus sp. P4_D3 | reverse complement strand
GAAATACACAATCTACATATGTTTTCCCAGGGAAATCAGCGCCTTCCTTCTTAATAAACTCTTCTTTACTCTGTTTCATCACCTTTTCCCCTTTCGCCTAAGTGTTACTACCCATCATACCCAGGGATGGTGAAAAAGTGCTTGTACATAAAAATAAACTCGGCGCTCATAGCACCAAGTTTACTTAATAAAAGTCGCATCATACTTATCACTTTGCAACACTTGGAAGTGTAGATTTGCTAAATGTTTACGTATTTCAGCACTGTCATCTTCATTTAAATTATTTGCCAAGAAAACAATTTCTGTACAGTTTCCGCGTTTATCCATTGCATAAACTGCTTTTGTTACCGTCCATGGTGTATAACCATTCTTTTGCCCGGCATGCCTGAATGTTTTACGATATTTCTTTGCACTCATATCCGTTTCGACGATATTCGCCCACACTTTTTCTTCCGCTTCTGTAAGACCACCTTGATGATTTGCCTTTTGAAGCAGTACCATATAATCGTTAGCGGAAGCAGCCGGCAATCTATCCGACCAAATTTTGTCGTAACGTTCCTCTAAATATAGAGGAATTTCCTTCTGTAATAATGGTCCCTTCTTTTTTAAGCGTTCATGAATAATCATAGCATATTCACGATATTGCTCTTGAGACATTTCTTTTAACTTTTTCTCTATTTTATATTTTGGAACATGTAATTCTTTATGCAAATATCCCGGAATGTATAAAGATGAAACGATCGGAAATAGCGGTTGATGTGCAGGAAGCGCTAAACTTTGTAAATTCCGATTAATATTGTCTAATCCTAATACCTCCATTAAATATTCAGTATTTGCATTAGAACTAAACTTAACCATTCCTTTTGCAACTTCTTCTAAAGAAACCGCTCCTTCAGTTATCTTTTCTTTTTTTTGTAAATAATTTTGCCATCTATCTTGTGCACCACCATCTGTACTCGGCACATAATAACGATTCACATCATTAATTGAAACGAAACTAGACGGATCGATTTTCCCCTCTGTAACTTGTTTCGTATATTCAAGCGCCACAATTAACTTCATCGTACTAGCAACTGGCAATACAACATCTGGATTTACAGAATACACAACTTTATC
>NZ_JBFUIN010000896.1:0-1121 GCF_056401855.1 Bacillus sp. P4_D3 | reverse complement strand
GCCTTCGGCATCGTATGCCGCTAAGTCTTTGAATCCATATTTCCAGCCTGTTGCTTCACTTACTTCTTGCGTCGCAACTACTTGGCCATTTTGTAGTAAGTCTACYTTGATTGTTGCCGGACGATTTGTTGCGTTTCCGTCTTTCCAAGTCTTCGTTCCTTCTACTGTTGTTTGCGCTACTTTTGTATTYGTAATGTCATRACCGTGAACTTCGGATTTATATCCATCTACTGGTTCTTCTTTTACTTCATACTTGTACGCATTGCCTTCGGCATCGTATGCCGCTAAGTCTTTGAATCCATATTTCCAGCCTGTTGCTTCACTTACTTCTTGCGTCGCAACTACTTGGCCATTTTGTAGTAAGTCTACTTTGATTGTTGCCGGACGATCTGTTGCGTTTCCGTCTTTCCAMGTCTTTGTTCCTTCTACTGTTGTTTGCGCTACTTTTGTATTCGTAATGTCATAACCTTTTACTTCGGATTTATATCCATCYACTGGTTGTTCTTTYACTTCATACTTGTACGCRTTGCCTTCGGCATCRTATGCCGCTAAGTCTTTGAATCCATATTTCCAACCTGYTGCTTCACTTACTTCTTGTGTATTGATGACCTGACCGTTTTGTAGTAAATCTACTTTGATTGTTTTCGGACGATCTGTCGCATTGCCATCTTTCCACGTCTTTGTTCCTTCTACTGTTGTTTGCGCTACCTTTGTATTCGTAATGTCATAACCTTTTACTTCGGATTTATATCCATCTACTGGTTCTTCTTTTACTTCATACTTGTACGCATTGCCTTCGGCATCGTATGCTTGAAGTTTTTCAAATGTATACTTCCAGTTTGTTGCCGCTGTTACTTCTTTTGTGTCTACTACTTTACCGTTTTGTAGTAAGTCTACTTTGATTGTTGCCGGACGATTTGTTGCGTTTCCGTCTTTCCAAGTCTTCGTTCCTTCTACTGTTGTTTGCGCTACTTTTGTATTYGTAATGTCATGACCGTGAACTTCGGATTTATATCCATCTACTGGTTCTTCTTTTACTTCATACTTGTACGCATTGCCTTCGGCATCGTATGCCGCTAAGTCTTTGAATCCATATTTCCAGCATTTCCAGCCTGTTGCTT
>NZ_JBFUIN010000895.1:0-1126 GCF_056401855.1 Bacillus sp. P4_D3 | reverse complement strand
GCACTAGACTGCGGATTCTGTCCTGTAATCAAACGTCCATCTACAATTTCCCCAGCTTAAAATCCCAATATAATATTTCTTTGGAAATACTTTTTTGCATATCCAAAGCAGCCCTTTTCCTATTAAACCGAAAAACAAAACATATCCTAATGTATCATCTAATAAAGTATCAAAATAATCATTATGTATCCTTTTTGCGAAAGCAGTATAGATCCCTAAAATTGCTAATCCTAGAAACATAATAGTTAATATACATATAAATATATTTTGCATATTTGTACCCCACTTAATAGAAAATTCCGTTTGCTAATTATTTGCTCGTTACTTTCGTATCGTACAGCTAGTTTATACTTTTTCGCTCTTCAATTTTTAAATACCATCGCATTAATCCATATATACTTCCATACATAAGTAAAATCTTTGCAATTCCCCAAAATACATTTCTTTCTTCTAAGTCTTTAAATATAAACATAATTGCCAAAGGAACAATTAGCACCAAAACGCCCATCCAACCAAGAACATACACTTCTCCAATGAAAAGTAATAAAAAGATACTTGCTGCTAATATATATGTTTGTATTGTCGACAATTGCAAAATAGGTGTACCGTACCATTTATCAATAAACATCAATAATACTAATAATAAGATAGGAACCATTACTATTACGTAAATAATCCCAAACTCTACAAACTTATTTTTAAAAGAAGACATTCTAAAGGCAACAATTGTTCCAATAATCGTAATGATTAAGACGATAGGATAGCCAATTAACTGTATATTTGTTAGCGTAAATTGCTGATTCGGATTATTAAACAAAATATGTGTTAATATCCAGTACCCGCCAACCCCAATTATCATCGCAAGAATACTCTTTATAATCCCGCTTTTATCCTTCTCCATCTCTTTCGCCAATTCTTCCGCATACGCTTTTGGCGAATCACCAAATATATCACTTACTGTCTTTCCTTTTTTCTCACCTTCTATTAAATGTAGCTCTGCATCTTCTAGAAATGCATCCACATCTTCTACTTTAATTCCCTTCGTTATTAAATACAATTTCGTATCGATTAGAAACTTTTCCCCTTCTTTAGAAACTTGCATTATAACCCCTCCCTTATTTAATCG
>NZ_JBFUIN010000894.1:0-1130 GCF_056401855.1 Bacillus sp. P4_D3 | reverse complement strand
TAATATAAGTAGAACCATTACACCAATTGTCATTCCAATCGATAAATATAATTTTGCGTTAGTAAAAAATGAGACAGTTGGTCCTTCCGATTTATATCCTCCATGTTTTGCCTTTTTAAAAACATCAATTGTAGTTACAATGTAAGTACAAAGCGCTCCTAACATTATTAAACCAATATAAACTAACGTTTTATTATTCCTAGGAAAATCAAACATTCCTTCAACCATCATAACGATAAATGGTAATGTTGCTAACTGAAAAGAATAAAATAAAGTCACGATGGCTTGGAGTTTCTGTAATTTAAAAGCAACCTTTGAAGACATGTAAATTATTAAAAAAATCAACTCCAAAATGTATAACTTTACCTCAGATCGTACCAAAAATGTTTCAAATGGTGTTAAAGAAATCTTATCACCGTTCAGCAAAATACCTAAAAACATGATGAGCATTGGTATAGAAGTATATGCAAAAACTCCCCCATAAAAGATTCTTATATAATCTGGACTTAATCGATTTCTATTTTCAATTTCAAAAAGACCCATATCTTCTTCTCTTATATTCCACATTCAGCTTTTTCAGCTTTTTCACCTTCTATATAGTTTAAATAATTCTCATACACTTAAATTCTATTTCACCATTATTTACTTTTCGTTTTGAATTTTTCATTTTGTTTTCGAGTTCTCCCACGCATTCTCTCATTTTCTTCCCAAGTCATATTAAATGATTTAAATTTGAATCTACAGTACACCAATAGCTGGAATTCTGCTGCACCAACGGCTACAGTGTACAGTAAAACAGTACCTATTACATATCCAATCAAAGTATCAATCGCATAATCATTATGAAAATAAATCAAAATAAGTAGGATTAATGCGTATATTGAAGCTACTTTCATCATAGTCCCTTTTMTTTTACTAAAAAAKGARRYGGATCTTTCATYCWTACTAAAYGCACCTTCACTYRCYTGTTTAAAYGTATCAATTGTTGTCACAATATGAACRATMACTGCTCCTATAAATAAGAAACCTACATATACTAATGTAATTCCGTCGATTGTATAATCAGAYATTCCAGGAAGAAYTAAMGCYGTRAATRWTATYGTACCTAATTGAAATGCATATAATAAYAC
>NZ_JBFUIN010000893.1:0-1132 GCF_056401855.1 Bacillus sp. P4_D3 | reverse complement strand
GTTAAGAAGTCAGTAATTCTTGTTATTTTTGCCTTATTTTGTTTTCTCTTAATAGTCGTAAATCTTCTATAATATATTTAGTGCATATAAAAGAGACGGAACCATAAAATCAGCAAATTAGAAAATAAAACAGGATGGGAGTCAGTTATTATGGAACAATCAAATAAAGCGTTTAGCGAGGCATTAGTAAAATCGTTAAGAGGAGAACGAGGACATCTTCCCATCAAGAATGCTTTGTCGGATATAGACGTGGCGCTTGCGGGAAAACGCAGAGAGGAACTGCCTTATTCTATTTATCAATTAGTGAAACACATGACCTACTGGCAAGATTTTCTCTTATTATCCGCTCAGGGGAAGAAGCCTGCATTGCCTGCCCATGTAAAAGAGAGCTGGCCTGAAGAAAAATGTCCTGGCAGTGAGGAAGAGTGGCAACAGATTATTCAGTATTTTCTTCAGGGGATTGAACAGGCATGCGCGATTGCCCAAACCGTTCAATTGGACAAAACATTGGAGGAATGGCCTGGTGAAACCCCGGGCGGTGTTCTACGCAATATTGCATCTCACAACTCCTACCATTTAGGAGAAATTGTGCTGATTCGCAGATTATTTAGTGCTTGGCCACCGCCAACAGGCGGATATCCGGTCTAAACAAAGAAAGGGTTCCAACCCATGCCCATTAACTTAAGATTTTGAATTACCCCCAAAACGAAATTTTTACCACTTTACAGTTATTTATGAGAATTAAATTCATTTTTTTCATTACTGGGGAACAAACATTTTTTTAACTTGATGGAGAGAGAGTACAAAAACACAAATTTCATCTCCGAAAAAAATAAAAAAACGATTGCTTGGATCCTAAGAGGCAATCGTTTTTTCTTTTTAAGCTGTTTGTAATGAACAATTACAATGAAATCGTGACATTCTGTTGAATACTTTTTCGTTTTCAAATAAAATAAACTAATAAAAATTTTTAATTTTCAATTTGTAATTCGATAAATTTCATGTTAATATAGCGAAGGCTATGAAATATCTGTCGCCATCCATGCTTATTTTTCGGAATATTCACTCCTCGAAAAGCGTAATTATTCTAAAATTTGCATCATCTGTTACCTATACAAGGGCTACTTTCAAT
>NZ_JBFUIN010000892.1:0-1135 GCF_056401855.1 Bacillus sp. P4_D3 | reverse complement strand
ATACTTTTCTATATTTTTAATGTTTTTAATGTTTTAATTAGATGCTGGCACCTCTAAAATATAGTCTCCATTAAGTTTTAGGCCATCTAACTTAGGATACTGATTTGATCTTATTATTATTATTCCCTACCCAAAAACTCCCATGATTTTCCCCTTTCTTTTTAAATTATTATGTATATCTTTATTTATGTAGGTACCTTAACATATTATCATTTTCATTGGAATGAATATTCTGAAAGTTATTTATCAACCACACTCGAAGAAGGAATTTTATTGTTATTTTGTGGAATTATGATAATCATAGATAGAAACGAGGAGGATGGGGTAGCTATGAGCACACCTGTAGTAACTAAAGAACAAATTAAAAATTCGTTAGATATTTGGTTTCAATTTATGTTAAACCAAGATTTTGTGCAATCAAAAACATTAAAAGAAGAAATCGAATCGAAAATAAGTCATATCGAAGAAGATCAACAAATATTATTTTATTATTCATTATTAGATTTTAGATATAAAGTATTAAGCGATAGTATGAATATTTCACATGATGAATTTGTTAAAATTGACTCAATTGTTTCGTTAAGATTGTAAAGAAGTGTACTTAAGCCAACGTGGCAGTTTAGTTGAAAAAAATATTATAATATTATTAAAATTTAAGAAATGAATGAATTTACTTTTAGCAAAGTTTTGCAGTTAGCTATATAAAAAGCCACAAGAGCACTAAATTCTTGTGGCTTCACTTTTACTATTCATGTTAAAAGTCTAAATCTTTTTCATTACCATCATAATCTACTAGTAATGATCCTTCGTCTAAGGTATCCATTAACCATTCCGCCAAGCCATTCCATGATCTAGAAACGCTGTGAATCTCCCTATCCCATTGTATTACAGTTGCATCGTATCCATTGCTTGATTCTAAGTCTATACAAATCGAGTCACCATAGTTTAAATCTGCGATGATTAAATACGTGTCTGGCATCTTTGTCGGTCTTCGTTCTTTTTTAAACGAATCATTTAGATAGGAGCCACCACGCTGTTTTTGGCCCCGAGCAGCTGTATGAATTTCTGACAGGACCGTTCCAGGTATAAATAATTCTCCACCATTACACACTTGGAGAAAATCTTTATATATATC
>NZ_JBFUIN010000891.1:0-1138 GCF_056401855.1 Bacillus sp. P4_D3 | reverse complement strand
TGTATATGTTGTTGTAAGTTGAGTTTAGTAGCTTGAGATATTAATTCAACTTGTTTTTCAAGATTTCGCATTGTAGCAATGACAAAATAATCTTTTTTTGCAAGTTCAAGTGTAGTTAATAGTCCGAATCCACTTGATGCACCTGTAATAACCGCAATTTTTTTATTCATTGTCCGCTCGCTTTCTTTTTCTTTTATCATAACGAGTAATAAGAAGAAAATCTATTTATTGTATAAAGATATTTGATATAATTGAAAATAATTATCAATTAAATTTTAGTTTTCACATAAAAGGAGTGTGGATTTCATGGATACTAACGGTTTTCATGATATTTTTCATAAATACTTTCATGGTTTACAAGTTGTAGAGGAAAGACATATGAATATGCCCAAAACAATAGGTATGGGTGAAATACGAAGATGGACTTCGTGTTCAGGAATGGAAATTGTGTTATCAAATTATCAATTTCATAAAAATCATCGCATCCAGTTTGCATCTGATGCAGCAATGGTGGAGCTTAATTTTTGTTTACAAGGGTTCGGAGAAGTGCAAGTTGGTCATTCTTCGTATGAATTAATGACTGGAAATAGCTATTTATATTTTATGAATGATTTTGATGTATTATTTGAATATGAAAAAGAAACGCCTCTATATTCATTAGCGATTGGGATTCCTGTACAATTGTTTAATCATTTCATGATGAATAATGCTATTGAAAAAAGTCTTGATTTTCATTCTATATTAGGAAATCAATCTTTTAAAAAGTTTCAAAATCCAATTGATTCTATAACATCTAATCTTATTAAGAGAATGATAGAGCATCCCCAAAAGGATCGTATTAATCAACTAGAAATAGAAAGTAAAGCGCTCGAATTGCTTTCTATACATTTTGGGAGAGTGTTGCTTAATGATTGTGACGCCAATAAAAGGAGTCAATTATCAAAAAAGGATTTGAATAAAATAAAACAGGCTGAAGAAATTTTACTTCAACGAATGGAATCACCCCCATCATTATTAGAATTGGCTAAAATAGTAGGATTAAATGATTATAAATTAAAAATTGGGTTTAAAGAATTATTTGGGATGTCCACATTTGCATATTTACGAGAAAAACGTATGGAACATGTGATAGATTTAC
>NZ_JBFUIN010000890.1:0-1139 GCF_056401855.1 Bacillus sp. P4_D3 | reverse complement strand
GTTATCGGATTAATTGGTAAAAATGGTGCTGGTAAATCAACGTTACTTCAATTAATTAATGGGAAGATTGAGCCATCAAAAGGTACTGTTGAATGGCAGCAAATGAATGTGACAACGGCATATGTTGAACAAGAAACAGAATCCTTTATTAGTAATGATGTGATTGCAAAAGAAGCAGAACTTCTTGCGAAATGGGGCGTGCCAACAAACGATTTTCTTACTTTAAGTGGTGGTGAAAAGCTGAAAGTTCGATTAGCAAAAGGGTTTTCCGAAAATCCTAATTTATTAATATTAGACGAACCGACAAATCATTTAGATGAGACGAGTACGGAATTTCTCATTAAACAAATAAAAAATATGAGAGGTACAGTTATCGTCGTATCGCATGATCGATATTTTTTAGATGTTGTCGCAACAAAAATATGGTCAATTGAGGATAAAAAATTAATTGACCATAGCGGTAATTATACGAGTTATATGAAAGCACGTGAGCAAAAAAGAATGACGCAGCAGCGTGAATATGAAAAACAGCAAAAAAAGATAGAACAAGTAGAATCACAAATAAACGAATTAAGTTCATGGTCACAAAAGGCACATGCACAGTCTACAAAACAAGAAGGCGTTAAAGAATTTTATCGTGTGAAAGCGAAGCGAATGGATGCGCAAGTGAAGTCGAAACGGAAACGTCTCGAAAAAGAGCTTGAGAAAACGAAAGTAGAACGTGTTAAAGAAGAGTATTCAGTTGAGTTCTCTATTCAAGCGAATAAAAAAGTAGGAAAACGCTTTTTAGAAGTGAAACAATTGAGGAAAGAATTTGATGGACGAACATTATTCGAAAACGTTAATTTTACAATCCAACACGGTGAGAAGCTTGCGATTATTGGACCAAACGGAAGCGGGAAAACAACATTACTGAAGATGATTATGGGCACGGAGACTGTTCAAGGAGAAGTATGGATTTCACCATCTGCAAACATCGGTTATTTAACACAAGAAGTATTTGATTTACCACTTGATAAAACACCAGAAGATTTATTTTTTAAAGAGACATTTGAAGAAAGAGGAAAAGTCCAAAATTTAATGAAACATTTAGGGTTCCAGGCTTCTCAATGGAAAGAGCCGATTGAGCAAATGAGCAT
>NZ_JBFUIN010000889.1:0-1139 GCF_056401855.1 Bacillus sp. P4_D3 | reverse complement strand
GTGTATTCACTTTCTCAGCCGCGGTTCTAGGTAAAGTGAGAATTCCGATAGCAAGTATATAATTGATAAGAATAACAGCTGCTTGTGAAGTAGGAATTTTATCCTTTGAGTTAGTAATCATTCCTCTTCACTTCCTTTCCGTACATAGTCTTTTAAATTCAACATTTTTGGACGTCGCTTCATCATCTGAATTGGCATACGAACAATAAAATCCTTCCAATCGGTAAATTGATATAAGACAGCCGGGCTAGCATAAGGTACACCAAAACTTTTAAGCCTTGAAATATGACTGCATATAAATAAGAAAAATAGAATAACTCCATATAATCCGAATATAGCAGCGAAAAACATAGCTACAAAGCGAAGAATACGTAATGGAATTGCTGTACTATAATGAGAAAGTGCAAAAGAAGAAATAGCTGTGGCCGCCACAACAATTACCATTATTGGACTCACAATTCCAGCTGATACAGCTGATTGCCCAATGATTAATCCTCCTACAATTCCCATCGCTGAACCAATAGGCTTAGGTAGTCGTAGCCCTGCTTCTCGTAAAATTTCAATTGCAATTTCCATAAATAATCCTTCTATAATTGCAGGAAACGGGACGCCTTCTCGCCCTCCTATAATTGAAATGGCTAACTTAGTTGGAATCAATCCAGGATGGAATGAAATAAATGAAATGTACAGAGCGGGAGCAAATAGAGAAATAATAGCCGTTCCAAAGCGCAATAACCGAATCAGCGTACCTGGTATCCAGCGTTCATAATAATCTTCGGGTGATTGCATCATCATACTAAATGTAACCGGAACAATTAATACAAAAGGTGTTCCATCTAATAAAATTGCAACCCTTCCTTCCATTAATGCAGCGATAACTTTATCAGGACGTTCCGTACTCTGTACTTGCGGGAAAGGACTAAGATAATTATCTTCAATAAGTTGTTCTATATAACCTGATTCTGGCACATTATCAATATTAATTTTCTCAATTCTCTTCTTAACTTCTTCTACTAATTCTGGATCAGCAATCTCTTTCATAAAGGCAACAACCAAGTCTTTCTTAGCCCGTTCTCCTACATGAAATTTCACTAATGATAATCCTTCATTTTCACCGTGTAACCGTAACAAAGCAGTAT
>NZ_JBFUIN010000888.1:0-1143 GCF_056401855.1 Bacillus sp. P4_D3 | reverse complement strand
AATGAGAACCTTCCTTACGTTTTTGAAAAGTTTTATCGTGGTGAAAAATCACGTAGCTCTCATACGGGTGGAAAAGGAATGGGGCTTGCAATTGCGAGAAGTATAGCGGAACTTCATAAAGGAGATATCACTGTACGTAGTAACGATAAAGAAACGGTTTTCACTATCGTTTTACCGCAGTATAAAGAAATGTAAGAAAGTCGTAAGTATTTCTTTCATATGTCGTAATTTTTACTTCGTATCATGGGGAACAAAGATAGGAGAGTAGGGATACAGCATGTGGAAGAGATTTTTATTAGCGATTATAGTTGCTTTTTTAATTATAAGTTGGAGTTTAGTTTATTTAGGTAATGGCGTTACATCAGTCTTTGTGTGGTGGATTATACAGGCTTTTAGTGTAATTTCAGTTTGTCTCTTAATAGGCTCAGCAGTAATGTTTGTTTGGAAAGGCATTTTTAGAAAGCGGATAGATGGAACGCTACTATTAATAGTTCTGTTTTCTACCATTGGAGCTTGGCCCGTGGGGTGGTTCGCTAACATTGGGAGAATTGCATACCCAGTAGATGTACAGTCTATGAGTCCTAAAGTAGTCGTTCGTTTTCCTTTGAATGAACGAGCATTGATAGGTTGGGGCGGCGATAAATTAGAAACGAACTATCACGTTATAAAACCAAATGAACGATGGGCATACGATATTCTCATTCCACCTGCTGAAGTGAAAAGTAGTAAGTTAGAGGATTATGGAATATATGGAGCGAAAGTAATGGCACCAGCTTCTGGGACAGTTGTATCAATTAAAAATGATGAAATAGATTTAGTTCCGGGATCGGATGATTTTCAATCGATGGCGGGAAATCATATTTATTTACGACTGGATGAAACAGGTACATTTTTGTTTCTTGCCCATTTAAAGAAAGGATCAATTAAAGTGAGGGAAGGCGAACATGTAAATGAAGGAGAATTTCTTGCCCAAGTCGGTAACTCAGGAAGTTCAAGTGAACCACATTTACATATCCATCATCAAAGGCAGGATCCATCCAAGGTGAGTATGTTTTTCACGGAAGGCTTGCCACTTTATTTTCGAACTGAAAAAGGTGCGATAATGCCAGAAAGAGGGACATACATAAGTGGTAAGTAGAAGGA
>NZ_JBFUIN010000887.1:0-1144 GCF_056401855.1 Bacillus sp. P4_D3 | reverse complement strand
GAAGTAGGGAGATAAATGAATATAGTAAAAAAGTTAACTGTTTTTTTATCACTAGATATGAAGACCAGATTTTTATTCATAGAGGCATATATGTATTTAGGATGGGCTCGTATTCTCAAATTTATGTCATTCTCTAAGTCTGCCCCTACATTAGGTATTTATATGGATGAAACATCTTTAAATTATGTTGAATCTAATATTAGGATGCTTAAAAATATAGCTGAAGTTATTCAAATTACGAGTCGCCATACTCTTTGGGATAGTCAATGTCTTGTGAAAGCGATAGCTGGGATGAAAATGCTAGAGAGACGCCAAATTGAGAGTACGCTTTATTTAGGAACTACAAAGGATGAAGATGGAAAAATGGTTGCTCATGCGTGGCTACGAAGTGGTCCTTTTTACATCACTGGATCGGAAGGGATGGAGAAATTCACTGTAGTTGGAACGTTTGCAAAGAAAGTAGATTGAAAAACAACTAAAGGAGAATAAAATGAGTAATGATTTTCATCTTAATGTAGAATGTCTGTCTAAAGAGTTAATATTATTATTGGAAATTTTGAAGTTGCGTAATGATGATAGCGTACTTGGAAATCAAAGTGAGTGGCCAGTAGATATTGATTGGACTAAGTTTCTTGAATTGGCAATGCATCATCGGGTGCATCCATATATTTATCCAAAGGTGAACGGAGTAAATAAAGGGTTAATTCCATCTCATATTATGAATATATTGCGTCAAAACTTTAAAGAGAATATGTTTCGAATGCTATTTCTAAGTGCTGAAATGGAGCAAGTAAGTAAATGGTTTATTGAAAATGATATTAGTACTCTTTTTTTAAAAGGACCAGCACTTGCGCATGATCTTTATGGCGATGTCTCCTTGCGAACATCTTGTGATTTAGATGTTCTTATCCCGATTAATCAGTTGGAGAATGCGGAAAGAATTCTTTTAAAACAAGGGTATGTGAAGGATGAATATATTCAAACAGTATTAAATGATTGGAAATGGAGGCATCATCATATAACATTTTTTCACCCTGGAAAGAAAATTAAACTGGAAATTCATTGGCGGCTAAATCCAGGTCCTGGGAAGGAAATGAAATTTGTGGAATTATGGAAGAGGAAAAGAAAAAGTACATTAGTAAGC
>NZ_JBFUIN010000886.1:0-1145 GCF_056401855.1 Bacillus sp. P4_D3 | reverse complement strand
ATTTATTGATGTGTTAAAGTCATTACAGAAGCATGAAAATTTAGCAGTGAAGCTATCTAGAGCGAAAGTATTAGAGTTGTCAAAGCGTATTTCTTTCCTTGAAAAAAATGGGATAAAAACATACGGGGCAGTTGTAACTGGGCCTAAAGTAGAAGTTGAAAAATTGATGAGCCACGAAAAAGTTAGAAAATTGAAAGTAGGTGAAGCGAGGTTATGGAATTGGCATTCTTAAAAAAAGGAAAGAATCATATGTATAAACAGGAAACGTGGATGGGGACTATTTCATTAATTATTGCCTTTCTAGCGTTATTGTATTTGAACATTATATTGCTTATTCAAGAAACATTTATAGGTAAAAGTTTTCTGCAAATAGTTGGTATTGGAGTGGTGTGCTCAGTCATAGGTATGATCACAAAAAGCAAAAGTCGAAAATATGCATTGTGGGCATGTAGTTTATTTATTTTTATGCTGCTGTTTTCTATATTTGGATTTATGTTAGGTTGGATGATAAGCTTTGGGCCATAAATATGTGGAAAAGAGCGAATGTAGATTCGCTCTTTTTCTAATGTATAAAAAGTAAAATAGATAAGAGAAGAACCTATCAAATTTGAAAGGAGAGCACTATGCATCTAGGCTGTTGTTTTGTTGATATGTTTTCTGCTCACTTTATATAAAAAAATATTTGCACATGCAAGCGATTCCATTGCGTCTTACGCCGTAATAACGGAAAACAAATTGACCGTGTATTGTATATAGGTTATAATTCAGAAAGTTTAAAAAATAATAAAAATGAGAAATAGGGAGGTTATCTGGGTGATGGAGAGAGTGTATAATTTTTCAGCAGGACCATCTATACTCCCTTTGCCGGTTTTAGAGAAAGTGCAAAAGGAGCTTGTAAATTATAACGGGACAGGCATGTCTGTTATGGAAATGAGCCATAGATCTTCTTATTTCCAAAGTATTATTGATGAAGCCAGCAGCTTACTTCGTGAATTAATGAACATTCCTGATGATTATGAAGTTTTATTTTTACAAGGCGGTGCGTCATTACAATTTTCTATGATACCGTTAAATTTAATGAGTACATATAAAAAAGCTGGGTACATACTGACAGGTTCATGGTCTAAAAAGGCGCAGCAAGAAGC
>NZ_JBFUIN010000885.1:0-1145 GCF_056401855.1 Bacillus sp. P4_D3 | reverse complement strand
GTTGATCCGTATGTGCGTGCTACTTCTGTAAATGGAGATAAAGGTGTAGTCGTTGATTTAAAAGAAACAAATCCGAAAAATTGGAAAGCAAACAAAAAACCGAAATTTAAAAATCCGGAAGATGCTATTATTTATGAATTGCATGTACGCGATCTTTCCATTCAACCTGAAAGTGGTATTAAGCATAAAGGGAAATATTTAGGTGTAACAGAAAAAGGAACAAAAGGTCCTGAAGGTGTAAAAACAGGACTTGATCATATGAAAGATCTTGGTGTTACTCACGTTCAGTTTTTACCGATATTTGATTATGCCTCGGTAAATGAAGAAACTTTAAATGAACCACAATATAACTGGGGATATGACCCGAAAAATTTCAACGTCCCAGAGGGCTCCTATTCTACAAATCCTTATGAGCCGACTGTTCGAATAACTGAATTAAAGCAAATGATTCAAGTGCTGCACGATAATAACCTTCGTATTGTGATGGACGTAGTATATAACCATATGTATAATGCCGCTGAATCAAATTTTCATAAGTTAGTTCCAGGTTACTATTATCGTTACAATGACGACGGAACATTAGCAAATGGAACTGGAGTAGGGAATGATACCGCTTCAGAACGAAAGATGATGAGAAAATTTATGGTGGATTCCGTCACATACTGGGCAAAAGAATATAATTTAGATGGATTCCGTTTTGATTTAATGGGTATTCATGATTTTGAAACGATGAATGAGATACGTAAAGCTGTTAATCAAATTGATCCTTCTATTATTCTGCATGGAGAAGGCTGGGATTTAAATACACCTCTTGCAGCTGAATTGAAAGCAAATCAAAAAAATGCGGAGAAAATGAAAGGAATTGCTCATTTTAACGATAATATACGTGATGGATTGAAAGGCAGTGTATTTGAGGATAAAGATAATGGTTTTGTAAATGGAAAGCAAAACATGGAAGACCGTATTAAAAAAGGTATTACGGCAGGTATTGACTACGATACAAATTCGGCTACTTATCAAGATCCGGAGCAGGTGCTAACTTATGTGGAAGCACATGACAATCATACTTTATGGGATAAACTTGAGTTGACTAATTCAGGTGACAGTGAAGAAATGCGAAAACAAATGCATCAATTATCTTCTTC
>NZ_JBFUIN010000884.1:0-1145 GCF_056401855.1 Bacillus sp. P4_D3 | reverse complement strand
GTTGTATACTCATTAATCCGATAAAGAAAACCCACTTCCATATTAAAAGATTTTCCCAAGATTAAAACTTCTTCATGCGGCATTAAGCAACCATAAAATTCTTTTTCACCTAAATTCACTTTATACTCTGAAGCATATACATCCTCATAAAAGTAAAGTGGACGATGATGGCTCATATACATAGGATAACTCCATATCGCTTCATCAAGAAAACGCTCTACTGCCCATGATGCATAAAGTGTATGAGGTTTTATTAGCCCTTTATCACCCAAAAATGAATTATCATGTTCTACAATATAGCATGCTCGCGGCTTTTCATTTGGACGTTCTTTCATAAGTTCAACAACCATCCATTGAACAACACCCGGATTCATACCTGAGCCTATAATCGCTCTTGTATTTGTAAATGTTTCTTTCTCCTTCTCAAACCTCGTATACCTTTCAGTAAGCTGAAAACCAAGTAAACTATCGTCTTGATCTACTGCCTCATTTTCCAAAGCCGAATTAATGTAACAAATGCCAAGGTCATTACAACAACTCAGTACCCTAATCGTATCTGCCCCTGAAACATCAATAACAACCTTCGTTCTTTTTTCTTTTAAATGTTGTTTAAATTTGACTACATCTTGAAGGTTTATTTCATATAAAAAAAATTGCCCTTTCAGATTTGGAAACAACTCATCATAATAACTTTTATCTTTTTGTTTTATATCCACCAAATGGAAGTTCACATTCTTTATAACTTCATAAATTGGATCTTTTTCATTTACTACCGCTTGATTCAAAATTGCTAACACTGCTTTTGCTGCCCCACCAGCACTGCCAAGTAATGTAATCGAAAACGCATTTGGAAACTGCTCCACAAACAAAACCCCTTTAATAGATTAGTTGAGCAGTACTTCCTCAAAAAATGAATTGAATACAATAAAAGATAGCTCGTACAGATTTTTTATAATTTCGTACAAGATTACCTCTTCATAAGTAAAAAACAGTAACATACTTATATATTCAATTCGCTTTCCCCCTCATACCCAAATAGCGGTAAACAAATAGGCTCGACCTTTTCTTCCGCATATATAAAAGAAAAAGCCAGCCCTTTAAACTAGCCTACGGACAATGGACAGATTTCACATGTTGAATATTCA
>NZ_JBFUIN010000883.1:0-1146 GCF_056401855.1 Bacillus sp. P4_D3 | reverse complement strand
ATGGAAAGTAAAGTAGAACGTTATGTCGAAAACTATGTTATAAGCAAAAATACAATGGCCTTACTTCCTGTTGTTCTAGGAGAAAAGAAAGTTGTTACGCGAATTATTGAAATGGAAGATTCTTTTTTCGTATTTCAAAAGCCTCTTGATATTATAGAGAGAAGTTGCCGGAAACATGGTTCTAGTTTCTTTGGAAGAAAAGAAGGAACGAAGGAGTTAACTCGTATTACACATAAAGCTCCTATCGCAATTAGCCCGACAGATCAACTTTATTTTTTCCCTACGTATTCTTATTCTCGAAAAGAGTGTGCGTGGTTGTCTCATTTTCATATTGAAGGTAATAAAGAATTAAAAGATGGAAATCTTATTATTAGATTTATAAATGGTTTCGCTGTGAAACTAGAAATGTCAAAAAGTAGCTTTGAAAATCAGCAAAATCGTACAGCGAAATTGCGGACAGAATATGAAGACCGTAAGAAAAAACAAGGGAACCCTTGCTTTAAAGAGATTGATAAAAATGAAGAATCTAAATTAACACCAGCATATGAGAAAGTGTATTTTGTGAAGGAAGGCGAAGTGTGAGAGGAAAAGGATGGGGAGACTCATCCTTTTTTGATTTCATTATATATACCGTTACGCTGTAAGATTCATAAATAAAACGAGAAAAATTTGCGGATTTTTTGTTCTTTAATAGCTTAAGAAAGTGTAAAATTACAATATAAGGGTAATTTTACCGCATATATTTATCGCAATGTTAATATACATCATTTAACATTTGCGGCATACAGGATATTTCTTACCTTATTGTATAAACAGGAGATGATATGTTGAAAAGGACTATGTTATTTTGGGGGCAATATATTCTTGTTTTGCCTATATTATTTCTTGCCTTTATGTTTACTGGTTTCGTTGGTAGTCAGTTAATGATAGGTGCTGATAAACAACATTTTATTTTTACGCCTCAAAATGCAACAGAATATAGTCAAATTAGTGAAATTGATAAATTGCTATTTGCTTTTTCAATTCAGCCAGTTGTCACCATAGTATTTCTGCTATCGATCGTGTACGTACTGACACTTATTGTCTTTCAAATTATTGAATGTAAGAAGAAAAGAAAGATATTACATAGTTTGCAATATATGATTC
>NZ_JBFUIN010000882.1:0-1147 GCF_056401855.1 Bacillus sp. P4_D3 | reverse complement strand
GTTCTTCTTGTTGTTTGCGAGCTTGYTCAGCAGCTTGACGTTGTTGYTCTTCTTGTTGTTTGCGAGCTTGYTCAGCAGCTTGACGTTGTTGCTCTTCTTGTTGTTTACGGACCTGTTCTTCAGCTTGACGCTGTTGCTCTTCTTGTTGTTTACGGGCCTGTTCTTCAGCTTGACGCTGTTGCTCTTCTTGTTGTTTACGAGCTAGTTCTTCAGCTTGACGTTTCTCATCTTCTTGCTTACGAGCTAGTTCCTCAGCTTGACGTTTCTCATCCTCTTGCTTACGAGCTAGTT
This sequence comes from Bacillus sp. P4_D3, assembly GCF_056401855.1. NCBI lineage: Bacteria > Bacillati > Bacillota > Bacilli > Caryophanales > Bacillaceae > Bacillus > Bacillus sp. P4_D3. Next base: position 856 of record NZ_JBFUIN010000882.1, on the reverse strand, counting down.
CCTCAGCTTGACGTTTCTCATCTTCTTGCTTACGAGTTTTTTCGTCCGCTTCTTTCTTTTCTAATTCCTTTTTCTTTTCGTCATCTTTTTTCTCTTCACTATTAGAAGCGACTTGTTTATTAGTTGCTTTCGTTTTTTCAGAAGAAGGACTTGAAATACCTGATAGCGCAACAAAAATGACAAATAAAACAGCTGTAATTATAAATTGTTTTTTTGCTACACCTGTTTTCTTAATAACAGATAATATTGCAAGAACAAGGAAAAATATAAATAGAATGAAACTTAAAGTAGAAAAAAATTCGACGACTGGGTGTTCAGATTTTGTTGTGCCGGTCATTATTAACATAATTGAAATCATAAAAAGAATAACAGTTGGACGACCATATTGTTTTGCTTTTCCATTTTTCTTAAAGAATGAAATGATACATAAGATTAAAAGAATGATAGCAATCAAAAATAAAGCTACACCAATATTACTCAAAATAGCCATTTTCATACCTCCATTTGTAAGATTTTCTTTATTGATTATATAAGAATTCATTGGAAATTACAGGGTTTTTAATAAAATAAAAAGATTTATATTATTTTTAATAGATAAACAAACATTTATTTTATATATAAGGAAAAATAGATTTAATTCCTATTACGTTTTGAAAAGATTTTCATAGATTATAGTATCTCATTTGAAAGGAGGAGATTTGAATGGAATTTCAATTATTAGTGAATTGCGTGTTACAAGAAGGGAATGCTTACTTTTTAGTAACAAAAGTAGATGATGTTATTACGTTGAAGGTGCCAATTGCAGCAGGAGTAGCGGGTTTATTTTTAGCTTTAGGTGTACCAAGGTGTTCTTAAT
>NZ_JBFUIN010000881.1:0-1150 GCF_056401855.1 Bacillus sp. P4_D3 | reverse complement strand
GTATTTATAGTTTGGAAGAATTATTCCGCCATGAATTTACGCACTACTTACAGGGAAGGTACGAGGTTCAGGRATTATGGGGCCAAGGGGAAATGTATCAAAATGAACGTTTAACATGGTTTGAAGAAGGGAATGCAGAGTTCTTTGCAGGTGCAACGCGATTAGATAGTGTAGTACCGCGAAAAAGTATAATTGGTGGATTATCTAATGATCCTGCAAAACGTTACACAGCAGCACAAACATTAAATGCGAAATATGGAACGTTTGATTTTTATAACTATTCGTTTGCATTGCAATCATATATGTATAATAACCGTCCTGAAATGTTCGATAAAGTGCATGATTTAATTCGTGCTAATGATGTTTCAAGTTACGATGCATACCGTTCTACATTAAGCAAAGATAATAAATTAAATGAAGAATATCAATCTTATATGCAAATGCTTATTGATAATCGTGATAAGTATACAATTCCACAAGTATCAGATGAGTACTTAGCGCAGCATGATCCAAAATCGCTTTCGGACGTTACTTCAGATATCACTAATGAATCAAAGTTAAAAGATGTGAAAGTAACAAAGAATAAATCACAATTCTTTAATACATTTACACTACAGGGGACATATACTGGAAGTGCGACAAAAGGAGAGATTGAGGATTGGAAAGTAATGAATCAAGCAACAAATGATATGTTGAAACGTCTTTCAGGAAAAGCGTGGACTGGATATAAAACATTGACTGCTTATTTTGTAAATTACCGTGTAAATAATGCTGGACAATTTGAATATGATGTTGTATTTAGCGGGCTGAATACGGAAGAAGGTACGGCTGTAGAAAAAGAACCGAATAATTCATTTGATACAGCGAATCCACTATCTTTGAACATTTTGTTAAGAGGAAACTTAAGCGATCAAGATCAGGGGGATAAATTTGTTATTGATGTAAAGGATCAAAAAGATTTACAGATTTCTGTTACGAACGAACAAAACCTTGGACTGAACTGGGTATTATATTCTGAATCAGATCTAAATAATTATGTAGCTTATGCAACAAAACGTGATGGAAACAAATTGCTTGGAAATTATAATGCGAAGCCAGGGAAATATTACTTAAGTGTATATAAGTATGGCGGTGGAACAGGGAATTATAC
>NZ_JBFUIN010000880.1:0-1150 GCF_056401855.1 Bacillus sp. P4_D3 | reverse complement strand
GAATGATATCTTTATGACTTTCATGCGTGCCATGTGATAAATTCAACCGAACAATTTTCATACCATTGTTTATTAACTGCGCTAATGTTTCTTCATTATTACTTGCTGGACCAATTGTACAAACTCGATCAATTGTCATTTTCCCACCATCCTTTTTTAAATGTTTCCCATAAAATAAAGAGAAGATTCTTTTTATAGGAAAGACCGTGCAACTAAGGGCACACAGAGGTTTATATGAGGAGAAGCGATTGCTGAGTAAGTAGCTTAAATTTAACTTTTTGACTCCATAGTTATTGTTAGTTTCGTTGCAATAGGGTACTACTAATAATAAATCTTGTTTACATACGAACGCTAGATTGGGATATCGAAAACAACCAATGGAGGAACCACAATGACTACTCTTCGTAAAAAAATAATGGGACTAACTTTAGCGGGAACGGTAGTGCTATGGTCATTAGCAGCAGGAAGCATGATGAACGGTAACGAGGTAAAAGCTGAGGTGAAAAAAGTAGGAAAGCAACCTAAAAATGTAATTTTTATGGTTATAGATGGGACAAGCTCTTCTGCTACAACATTAGCCCGGTGGTACAAAGGTTCATCTCTTGCACTAGATCAAATTGTATCCGGAGGTGTTCGTACGTATTCAGCAGAATCAGCTATTACGGACTCTGCACCGGCAGCCACAGCTTTAGCGACCGGAAATAAATCTAATTCAGGCTACGTGGGCGTATTACCTTCTGTTGTGAATTCACCTGGCTTAGAACCAGTGAAAGAAGACTGCAAGTTTCGTCCAGTTGCCAACGTCTTAGAAGGCGCAAAACGTTCCGGCCGCGCGACAGGAATCATTGCTACATCAGAAATTCAGCATGCTACTCCGGCTAGTTTCTCTGCCCACCATGCTAACCGCAAGAATTTTGAAGTGCTTGGTGAACAGCAAGTTTATCAAAATATAGAAGTTGTATTAGGTGGTGGAAAGGCAGCACTTCAGCCTACGACAAGCAATGGAATTCGTAAAGACAACGAAGATTTAGTAAAAGTGATTCAAGGCAAAGGGTACGACTTTGTCGAAACAAAAGATGCGTTACTAAACTCCAAATCAAATAAAATCTGGGGTTCTTTCTCTAATACTGCCCTTGCGTTCGATATGGAT
>NZ_JBFUIN010000879.1:0-1153 GCF_056401855.1 Bacillus sp. P4_D3 | reverse complement strand
AATATCACCCGTACCCTTAACCCCACCACTCTCCAAATTCGTAATCCTACTCTGAATACTCGCCTTCGAGGCATCGTGGGCTTCTTTTGCTTTTCCGCTGAAGTTCGTTCCGGATCTAATGACACTTCCATCTGGCGATATTTCTACACCTTTAACGAATGGGGATACGGTGTCCATACCTTTTGTTATTAGACCTTTTATGAAGTAGTCCGCATCATTAATCTTATCTACGGTTTTCCAGCCTTGTATTTTTAAGTTTTTTAATAGATTATTTTCTTTAAGCGATTGTAACACATTATTTCTACGCTAAAACACAAAAAAGCACTCGTTGCCTTTAGTCGACAATCAAGTGCTTTAAGTTCATCTGTTTTTAAGTAGCTTTAATCTATAAGTTTTATAATAATAGTATGACACCTTATATATATCGTGACAAATATTACTTTAAAACTAACGAGCTTGTACGAGTTCGTTAGTTTTATGTCTCTTCCATGCGTTTATATTCATCTTCTGGTAAAATGTCATCTCGCCTAAGCTCGCACCTCATTTTCTGTTCTATCATTGTACGTAATACTCTATGATGGTACAACCATCATGAGTCTCTACTTTTAAACCACTTATTGTTTTTCTTTCCACTGCAAATATACTTTATTTTTTATCTGGTGAATATACAATTATTCTCCCTTCTGGATATTCACCTTCCCATCCACATGGCCATCCCCCAAGCTTATAAACCTCAAAGATTCTTTCATAAAAATTATCMACTTTTCCATTTACTAAACGATTTAGTGCACACATCTCAAGATCTCTTTCTACTTCTTCAAGAATATTTATATGATCAATAGAAATAAACTCCTGATAATAATTATAGTTATCAGCAAAAACTTCATATAACATATCTTTTTTTGATTCCATATTAGGGTTATAAGTTCCTTCTAATAATTTTGCACTTTCATCCGATTTCATATCATCCCAAACGATTTGGGTAACATCCAAATCTTGAGACCAAGCCAATTCCTGTGCTTTATCAAAATCATGAATCATTTCAATGTCATGTAATAATTGATGTAACTTTATATCATCCCTATCAAATAAGCTTCTTTTTTGTATATACTCGATAACTTCCTCAACTAACTTAGTATTTTCACCATACTTC
>NZ_JBFUIN010000878.1:0-1155 GCF_056401855.1 Bacillus sp. P4_D3 | reverse complement strand
GGGTAATACTCGCTTCTAATTTAATGGCTGTATTAATTCAAACTTTATCAGCTAAATTAGGAATCGCTACTGGGAGAAATCTTCCTGAAGTAGCTCGCGAAAACTTCCCCAAACCAGTTTCCATCGGTTTATGGATACAAGGGGAACTCGTTATTATGGCTACAGATTTAGCTGAATTTATCGGGGCAGCACTTGGCTTATACTTACTATTTGGAATTCCGATGTTACCAGCTGCTTTAATTACAGCAGTTGGATCATTTATTATTCTTGAATTTCAACGCAGAGGCTTTCGTCCATTAGAAGCTATCATAACAGGTATGATTTTTATCGTTGTTATCGCTTTTGGTATCCAAGTCTTTTACGCAAAACCGGAATTAAGCCCTCTACTCTCCGGACTTTTCACTCCAAAATTCCAAGGTGTAGATAGCATCCTTTTAGCAGCTGGAATTTTAGGTGCGACAGTGATGCCGCACGCGATATATTTACATTCGGCCTTAACGCAGCGCCGTGTAGTCGGAACAAATGATGAACAAAAGAAAAAGATTTTCCGCTTCGAATTCATCGATATTATTATTGCAATGGTTATCGCTGGAGCAATTAATGCAAGTATGTTAATTGTAGCAGCTGCACTATTCTTTAAAAACGGCTTGCACGTTGAAGACCTTGATGTTGCTTTTAACCAGTTCAGTAATTTAGTCGGTCCTGTATCGGCTGCATTATTTGGGATTGGACTTTTATCAGCAGGTTTATCTAGTTCTTCTGTTGGTACGATGTCTGGTGATATTATTATGCAAGGATTCATTCGAATGCATATTCCGTTATACTTACGCCGATTTATAACAATGATTCCGCCTCTCGTTATTATCGCTTTAGGTGTCAATCCAACTTACGCTCTCGTTATGAGTCAAGTTGTCTTATCCTTCGGTATTGCCTTTGCATTAGTACCACTTATTATGTTTACAAGTAATAAGAAGATTATGGGCGCACTCGTCAACCATCGCATTACAACATTTATCGCGTGGTTAATCGCTGCACTTATTATCGTTTTAAATATTTTCTTACTGTATCAAACATTTGTAGGTTAATAAAAAAGGGTATTCCAAATTTGATTTGGAATACCCTTTTTGTATGAAATGATTTCCTTCTACTTACCAC
>NZ_JBFUIN010000877.1:0-1156 GCF_056401855.1 Bacillus sp. P4_D3 | reverse complement strand
CTTTAGAAATCTCCTGTAAATCCGTTTTCCATTGTCTTATTAAATCTTTTTTTCGCATCGGACTGTGTTTGAATTAATCACCAAAGAGATATATACACTTTTTTAATCCAATTGTCTATTTTATTCATATTATTATTTATTCTGTAATTTATATGTAACAAAGAACAAAGCACCCTTTATGGGCGCTTAACTTTTCTATCGTTAACAAAGTCAACATCATCATCTTCATTAATACTTTAAATAACAACTTCATTCCTACTTTCTATTGAAAGGTTCCGCTTTTGTTTTCTTTTTATTATTTAAAGTTCACCATACTCATTTTCATTAAAATAATTTAACTTTAATAATTAAACATTAACTATAATAATCTTAATTAATCCATATGAACCTCCTACTAAAAAATATTTTCAATATAATATAATGGTACTTTAAATACACTTTTACTTTATTTGGATATGTACAATTACATAAAATTATGTATAATTTCGTCTAAAAAAGTCTTTCCTTGTCGATTCATGTAGATTAAACTTTAAATATAATGGTTTAATGTTTTTGCTTCACCCTCTTCATAGGAGAAATGAAGGGTTTTTGTCATTTTCGTAATAGTAAGCGCTTATAAAATGTCCAATCATTTCGATATGTAATATTTCATAAAACATTGTTGGTTTATTTTTTAAAATATTCAGGGAAAACAGACGAAATTCAACAGAATAATTTATCAGACGGGGAGAAAATGATCGTATGTATCCAAAATTTATTGATAAAATAGCGTTTTCGAAGGCGCATAAAGAGTTATTAATTAAACTGTATAATAAAGAAATTTCAAGAAGCGAGTATAATCAATTGGTAGATGCTTTTTATCGGCCACAACAAAAGTAAATATGAAATAYGTGTTTATTGTTTTATGTCTTTTATAGTTTTTATCATTTTTGGGACAAGCTCTTCTGCTAGGTTAATGGGCATGTGGCGGTACCCCTACTTCAAAATGTTATCTCCAACTTTTTGACACATTGTTTTTCATAGAAATCACGCCACTTCAAAAGGTGTACCCTTTGATACGAAAATAATTCACATGAAATTATTGTAATTTTATATATTTTTTTAAAATATAACATTTATTAATGATATTCAATTAATTTTATAGGATCCACAATTG
>NZ_JBFUIN010000876.1:0-1164 GCF_056401855.1 Bacillus sp. P4_D3 | reverse complement strand
GGTAGGGGTTATGCATATGGGACTAGAAAATGAGAATGGAATCCCAGGTACTGGTGTTCAAGATATTGCGAATGCTTGTCCGGAACTAAGCGCTATTTTTGCGGCTCATATGCATAAACTTGTAAAAAAAGAAGTTGTAAATGGCGTAATTATTACAGAACCAGATAAATATGGAACGCATATTTCACGTATTGACCTTACTTTTACAAAGCAAGATGGAAAGCTTGTTTTAAAAGATAAAACTGCTACCGCTATACCTGTAAAAAATGCTGATGGAACTACAGTATTATCTGATTCTACACTTGAAGAAACACTAACACCTTTTCATGAGTATGCGAGAGGAGATGCAAATGTTGTAGTCGCTCAATTAAAGGGTAGAAACCTTGTTCCTGAAAATGAAATACAGGGTATTCCAAGTGTGCAGATTCAAGAGACACCTTTATCAGATTTCTTTCATGAAGTCATGCTCTATTACAGTAAAGCGGATGTAGTAGCCCATCAAATTGATAATGATTATGCCCGTTTGGATATTGGTCCTATAAAGAAGAAAGATATTGCGTATAATTATCAATATGCTTTGGGAGAAATTACAGTATATAAGATAACTGGAAAAGATTTAAAAGACTATATGGAATGGGCAGCAGGATATTTTAACTCATCTCGTGCCGGAGATGTAACAGTTAGTTTTGATAAAAACCGTCGTGCGTCTAAATACAGTACGAACGATTTCTTTGGAGGCGTAAAATACGAAATTGACTTAACAAAACCATATGGAAATAGAATTACAAATTTACGCTCTATTCGTACAAATAAACCAATCAAAATGAGCGATGTTATGACGCTAGGAATGAATGCGTATAGAATGGAGGCTCTTCAGGCAAAAGGGGGAGCTTTAGAGGGACGTAAATTTGAACAAACTTGGTCATCTAAACAAGAGAATGCATTCGGAGAAACAGGCGGAACCATTCGTAACCTTGCTATTACATATTTAAAAGAGGTAAAGAACGGTGTATACACGCCAAAAGTTATGCATAATTGGAAAATTACTGGTGTAGATACACATTCTTCAGAGCATAAGGCTGTAGTTGATCTTGTAAATAAAGGAATTTTAGAAATCCCAAAAACAGAAGATGGAAAATATACAAATATAGCATCTATAAATAC
>NZ_JBFUIN010000875.1:0-1166 GCF_056401855.1 Bacillus sp. P4_D3 | reverse complement strand
GAGTAGAACCACCATTTACAGAATTTACGTTTACAACTTCATTGTTACTTGTAGTTGCATACTTTGCAGTATTACTTGTAGCATCAAGTGTATTATTCCAAAAACGTGACGTATTATAATAGAAAAAATCCCCGTGTTAACGGGGATTTTTATTAACCAAATTTTTTTGATTTATATAGTTTTTAAGTGTGGCAAATACATATTTACTTAGGAATATAATTGTAACTAAGTTGAAGAACATCGATATCGTATATCAAATAAGGTCGTTATTATATAATTTAATAGATATGTTGTCCGAAATTATTTGAGAAAAATAGGAAGATTTTCAACTATATTCATATTATAATTTAGTTATTCGGCCATTTGTGGGAGAAGGGCTACCCATAAAACACTGATTAAAGTTTCACTTTATCCCGCATTAACGGGCAGTAARACTCCCACCTCAAAATTCAGCTGGAGCAAAGAAGTTAGGTGGGAGATCAACTGCCCGTAAAAGCCCGATTGGTTCAACTAATAATCAGTGGGGGATGAACAAAACCCCCACTGATTAAAGTTTCACTTTATATCATCTCTGGAGGTGTTCAATATGCAATATGCATTTTCACGTATAAGGCTACGTAGTTTTTTTGGATGGATGATTATAGGGATGTTCCTGACGATGATTCCATTAAGTTTATCAGGTGCTTCTGACAATACGATAGAGTTCCTGTCACAAATATCAATCTTTTTCGCAGTTCCACTATTGTGGCTATATTTAAAAACAAGTAAAAATAATGTTGTTTTTAAAAGTTTTTTTGATAAACCCGGACGTTTACATTGGGGGTTAATTGTATTAGCAACGATAATGGGAATAATTTTTTCAGTCGGTATATCTCAAATTCAATTTTATATTTTAGCACATACTGTACCAAATTTCTTAGTTACTATGTTAGAAGATGGAAATGTAATTAATACGAGTAACATATACATGACGATATTTACTTTCATTTCAGCATGTGTATTAGCCCCAATAATGGAAGAGGTTATTTTTAGAGGTTTTTTCTTACAACGAATGGCTTACAAATGGGGGATTAAACGTGCAGTTATTATATCCTCTCTTATTTTTGGACTAGGCCATTTTGATGTTATCGGTGCTTTCATGTTCGGTGTTATTATGTGCCTTCTAT
>NZ_JBFUIN010000874.1:0-1166 GCF_056401855.1 Bacillus sp. P4_D3 | reverse complement strand
GTAGTGCAGAGTATCTTGAAATGTTTTCATTACCTTTGCGCATAAGTAATGAAAATCGGAACTGCTTGATTTTTTTCCAGCGATAATGAGAGGGGTTTTTGCCTCATCAATTAAAACGCTGTCAACTTCATCTATAATTGCAAAGTGATATGGACGCTGCACTTGATGCGCTTGAGATGATGCCATATTATCACGAAGATAATCAAAACCAAACTCAGTACCGATTCCATATGTAATATCAGCTTCATAAGCGTGTTTCTTATCGCTAGATTGCATTTGAGCAAGGTTTAATCCAACCGTTAGACCAAGAAATTCATGAACTTGACCAATTAGTTCCTTATCTCGTTTGGCTAAATAATCATTTACTGTAATAACATGGACACCTTTTTTCTCAAGAGCACGTACGTAAGTAGGTAAAGAGGAAACGAGTGTTTTCCCTTCTCCAGTAGGCATTTCGGCAATATTTCCTTCTAATAATACAAGGCCACCAATTAACTGTACATCGTAGTGACGAAGACCGAGTACCCGTCTTGCAGCCTCTCGAACGACAGCAAATGCTTCTATTTTTATATCGTCAACTGTTTTTCCGTTTTGTAACATAGTTTGAAAGGTAACAGTTTTTTGACGTAACTCATCATCTGATAATGTTTCCATTACAGATTCTAATTGATTAATATCATTCACAATTTGTTCGTAATTTTTAATCTTTCTTTTTTGTGAATCTCCCAATAACTTCTTGACCGAATTCAGCATTTTTGTAACACTCCTCTTACTGACAATAGATACATTATAGCATAGTTATACTAGAAAAAAGTAGAAATGGAAAGTGGTAGGGGGTTTGAGTAAAATCGTTTTTTGAGTAAGAATACTTGCGTTTTGTTATAAAAAAGAAAGTATWCAATATATAAGAAATTTGGTATGATAATTTAATGAGATAAAAGCAGTCTCTATATGTAGTAATAATATGTTTGAGAATATATGTATAAAAGAAAAGAGAAGGAACATGAATAAGAATTTTGTAAAAGGTGCAGCAATTTTAACAATTACAACTTTTTTGTCGAAATTGCTTGGAAGTTTCTTTCAAATTCCATTACAAAATATAGCAGGAGATGAAGTGCTTGGTATTTTTCGCCTCGTGTTTCCTGTATATATGATTGCTCTTACAT
>NZ_JBFUIN010000873.1:0-1168 GCF_056401855.1 Bacillus sp. P4_D3 | reverse complement strand
CATCAATGCTTGCACGTGTTACTGGTACTCCGCACTGTTTCAATTCCTCCGCTAGTTCATTTGCAAATGTTGTCTTTCCTGAGGCTGTAATACCACTCACTCCAACTCTTATTGGATGAGTTAAGTTTAACGTTAAAATATGATCAGCAATTTCTTTCATTCGTTTTTGGCGATGCACGATATGACCTCCTCATTTTTGTTTACATAACAAAATTATGTTAAATAAAAATGTCACTACTTGTCGGTATATTTTTATTGATATACATATTCCTTATTTACCTTTAAACCCTCGATATAAAGCAGTCCGTAACTCTTGCTTGTATTCCTCAATTTCTGGCATATCCAGCTCTTCTGCTAATCGAATTGCTAATTCAATATCATACGGTACACGTACGAGTTGAATGGAAAAGCTCGCTGCTTCTTTTTCATTGTAAATTCCTTCAAAAATTAAATAGGAAGCTTGTGTAATCTCAAGAGGGTTTCCTACGCTACCAGCATTACATAACGWTTTCCCTCTAAAATTTTGCACATACGCTTGGTGAACGTCACCGTAGCAAACGACATCTGGTTTTCTTTCCCCTTCTATATTTTCCGTCAAATCGCTATTTTCGAACATACTAACACGCTCTTCTCTTGAAGCGTGTGGTTGAACTCTTTCATATAAACTTCTCGGTGAAGCGTGGAACATACGAATGAGTTTCCCGCTCATATAAAACTCGATGGAAAATGGTAAACTCCTTAAATATTCATTTTGTTCTTCTGACAGTTGTTTTTGATGCCATTTTAACGCTTCAAATTCAGTTGGCTTTGTAATGAAATCATCCCAGTTCCCCATTACAACTCCTTCACATTCTTTACGAATGATTTCAATCACTTCGCTAGAATGAGGACCTTTTCCTACTAAATCTCCAAGACAAATAATGCGTTCGATTCCTCTTAATTTAATATCTTGCAGTACTGATTCTAAAGCCGGAATATTACCATGAATATCTGAAATTATCGCTATTTTATCCAAATGAACCCCTCCGTTATTTATTGTTTATTATATCCATATGATATGATTGATACCATTTCGGAATATAGGATAAAAAATGATTATGGTCTTCTAAAATTCGGTTTAATCTCTCCTTCATATCATCTACTAAATGCGGTGTGCTTCGGTTCGTCC
>NZ_JBFUIN010000872.1:0-1171 GCF_056401855.1 Bacillus sp. P4_D3 | reverse complement strand
GTACATAGTGAGGAAAAGGTACTGCAAATTGCCTTTTTTGAAATGGATGCAGAGCAATATTTTGTTGTTCGTAATAGCTCCAATTATAAAGAGATTGATTTGCAAAAAATTTATGAGAAGAACTATTCGAGTAAAGAAGAGGGCAGAGGATATGGGTTATTCTCATTAAAACGTATTATAAATAAAACGAATAATGCAACGCTAGAAACGACTTATATGAGTCCTCATTTCACGCAAACTTTCATACTAAAAAAATAGATAACCATTTATGATGGAGATCAAACCGAATAAGAAATAACTACATACTTTCTTCAATCGTTTTTATACACTTCAAGTAAGAGGTGAAACGAGATGAATGGTCTTATTTTTACAGCGTTTATAAGTATAGGGTTACCGCTTGTTGCACTTTTATATGCTTTTTGGAAGAAACGCTATATCCCGTATATGCTAGGCGTATTGGCATTTGTTGTATCACAAATTTTAATCCGTATACCAATACTGAATTATTTAAATGGAAATAGCATAGCTTTTTCAATGTTCAGTGCAATGCAGCCAGTATTGTTTGCGATTGCACTCGGTTTATCAGCAGGTATTTTTGAAGAGATATCTCGTTTTATCGCAATGCGCTATTTTATGAAACAACGAGATTGGCAGTCAGGATTTTTATTCGGAGTAGGGCACGGTGGTATTGAAGCTGTGTTGATAGTCGGTATTCCAGTAGTATCTCTATTATTATCGCAAACAGTTAGCGGAAATACGGATAGTTATTTTGTCGGTGGAGTGGAACGTATCTTTGCGATGTTAATCCATGTCGGTCTGTCATTCATTGTATTGCAAGCTGTTGTCCAAAAGAAATTTCGTTATGTTGTATATGCAATTTTCATCCATGGGACTGTAAATGCACTAGCAGGTATCATCCCGCTATACGTACCAGCAGATAGGGCTATATTTACTGTAGAAGTTACAATAGCAATTTGTGCGTTACTTGTATTTAGTTATAGTTTCATCTTAAAAAGAAAGGGTGTATTAAAATGAAAAGAATGTTACTCATTATTATAAGTGCTATTGCGGCGTTCGCACTTGCAGCATGTACTGGTAATAAAGTAGATGAAAGTACTTCAAAAAAGTTTATTCCGAAAGCGGAAGAAATTGTAACGTTACTAAATGAATC
>NZ_JBFUIN010000871.1:0-1175 GCF_056401855.1 Bacillus sp. P4_D3 | reverse complement strand
GTCGAAAGAATTGGCTACTCATTTTGACGTTGTAGCAATCGAAGACTTACATATGAAAGGAATGTCACGATCACTTCGCTTTGGTAAAAGTGCCCTTGATAACGGTTGGRGGATGTTCACGACATTTTTAGCATATAAGCTACAAGAGCAAGGCAAACAGCTTGTGAAAATAGATAAATGGTTTCCTTCTACAAAGATGTGTAGTCGTTGTGGAAACAAAAAAGAAATGTCATTATCTGAACGCACGTATGAGTGTTCGTGTGGACTAACAATAAGCCGTGACTATAACGCAGCTATCAATATCAAAAAGGAAGCCATACGATTATTAGCATTGATATAAATCGTATGAAATAACCTTTGGAACAAGGGAGTTAGCTCGGCTGTCCTARGACAAATTCGTTAGCTATCAAAAGTAACGATGAACCGAGAAGCCCCCACTTCAAGTAAGCTCGTAAGAGATACTAAGTGGTGGGTAGTTCACAAGTTTGTCAAGTTGTGGATCCGCTGAAAACAGCGCGGATGGAACTAGGGATGTATTATGTGGGGAACCTGGTATTTACTTTGAGTGAATGTCATATTAAATAAGAAAAAATAGAAAAAAGATACTTTTGTTTAAAAGTATCTTTTTTAATTTACGGATTAAATAAAAAGAGGTAGTATTTATTTTGTGTAAGTATATTTGAGATTGTGAATTAAAAGGAGTTTAAGAATGGTTAAAATTATGATTGTAGAAGATGATATGAAAATTGCAGAGCTATTATCAACTTATGTTGCGAAATACGGTTACCAAGGAATTATTGTATCGGATTTTCAAAATGTGTTAGACATATTTTTAGAAGAACAACCAGAGTTAGTTTTATTAGATATTAATTTACCAAGCTTTGACGGTTACTATTGGTGTCGTCAAATTCGTGCGGTTTCCACATGTCCAATTTTATTTATCTCGGCCCGTGAAGGTACGATGGATCAAGTTATGGCGTTAGAAAATGGTGGCGATGATTTTATTCCGAAGCCTTTTCATTATGAAGTTGTAATGGCAAAAATTCGTAGTCATTTAAGACGTGCTTACGGAGACTATGCACCGAAACTAGAAGAACGAATGATTGAGCAACAAGGTCTTTGTTTATATCCAGAAAGACTTGTGTTAAAACTTAGGGGGTGTTAAAACTTAGGGG
>NZ_JBFUIN010000870.1:0-1176 GCF_056401855.1 Bacillus sp. P4_D3 | reverse complement strand
GAGATAAACTCATTAAAACTCTAAAACACTAAAGGGGAGATCACATATGAAAGCAGTAGTAGTTAATAAAAACAGCAAAGCAAATATTGAAGTTATTGAAAAAGAATTACGTCCGTTACACTCGGGTGAAGCGCTAGTAGATGTAGAGTATTGTGGAGTTTGCCACACTGATTTACACGTTGCGAATCATGATTTTGGAAACACCGATGGCCGCATCCTTGGTCATGAGGGTGTAGGTATTGTTACTAAAATTGCTGATGATGTTACTTCACTAAAGATAGGTGACCGTGTAAGTATTGCATGGATGTTCCAATCTTGTGGACGTTGTGAATATTGCGTAACGGGGAGAGAAACATTCTGCCGTGAAGTGAAAAATGCTGGTTATTCAGTAGATGGTGGTATGGCTGAACAATGTATTGTTACAGCTGATTATGCGGTGAAGGTACCAGAAGGATTAGATCCTGCTCAAGCATCATCAATCACATGTGCGGGCGTAACTACATATAAAGCTATAAAAGTATCAGACATTAAACCTGGTCAACCTATCGTAATCTATGGTTGTGGTGGATTAGGTAACCTAGCTATTCAATATGCTAAAAACGTATTTGGTGCAAAGGTAATTGCAGTAGATATCAATGACGACAAATTAGCCTTAGCAAAAGAAGTTGGTGCTGATATGACTATCAATCCGATTTCTCAAGGTCCTGCTGATAAAATTGTTCAAGAGGAGTTTGGTGGTGCTTATGCTGCTGTAGTAACAGCGGTTTCTAAAGTAGCCTTCAACTCAGCAGTTGATGCAGTACGTGCTTGCGGTAAAGTAGTTGCGGTAGGTTTACCAGTAGAAACTATGGATTTAAACATTCCACGACTTGTATTAGACGGGATTGAAGTAGTTGGTTCTCTAGTTGGTACTCGTAAGGATCTGGAGGAGGCATTTATGTTCGGCGCAGAAGGAAAAGTAGTGCCAGTTGTTCAAACGTGTTCTCTAGATAAAGTACAAAATGTATTCGAAGAAATGGAACAAGGTAGAATTCAAGGACGTATGGTAATCGATTTTAAACAGCATAATTGTGATTGTAAATAATTCACTTTAAATATAAAAAGCATGAGTCTAGCAAAGGACATTTAAAAAAGTTAGACGGCATAAAAAAGATGATCCCTCGTATTCAATAGGGA
>NZ_JBFUIN010000869.1:0-1176 GCF_056401855.1 Bacillus sp. P4_D3 | reverse complement strand
GTATCTAATCCAAAGTTAAATTCATGATTTCCAAATGCCCAGGCGTCATATCCCATTGTATTCATCGCTACCATCATTGGCGATTGTGGCTTATCGTTGAATAATTCTACTGAGTTTCCTTGAATTGTATCCCCGGCATCTACTAATATGGTATTTGGATTTTCTTGACGTACCTTCTTTATAACCGTATAAAGCTGCGTCAAACTTCCACTCATATTTGCTCCATCAAGCGCATAATCCCAAGGCATAAATCTACCATGAATATCTGCAGTACCTAACAATGTAATATTAACATCAGATTCCTCAGCCTTAGAAATAGCTGGTTTGACTGTTACTGCTGTTACAAGAAGCATAAGAATAATAAAATAGCATACATAGTTCTTCCATTTCATTTTTTGCATAATAACAATATTTCTCCCCTTTTTGTACTGTCATAAAGTTGCYTGAACTTTAAAAATGTAACTTATTATTCGGAAAAATTCAACTGCAAAAATAAAGAGAATAAAATGCATATATCCCCTAACAGAATTGTATTTTATCGTTTTCTGACAAAATACTTCTTGCTCAAACGTGTGAAGAGTGCTAAACCAACGGTAGATGTATATGTACTTCCAAAAATAATAACCCCGCTCTCCACTTAAGACGGGGTTACACTTATACAGCATATCGGATTCAGCATTTTTTCGAATGTTCGTTTCCTCTTCAAGAGTAAAATCTGCTAGTTTCGTATTTTCTTCTGATTATTGGTTGCTTTCAACTAAATTCATCATAATTTTAATCAGGACTTCTATTTTATCACTCGAAACCTTGATGCTATCCCAAATCGCTCAAAAAATAGATAATGATGTTTACTTTTCAACTCCACAAAGCAATTTTATCTCTTTAATTTGTTCTATATGACGCTGTTCATGCAAATAGATCAGTTCTATCCACTGATCAAGAAGTAATTCTCCAAGAGCTGGATGCGTCACTGATTTTTTCGCTAATATAGATTCATCTTCTATTGTACTCAGGAAACGCATCAATTCTTTTCTAGCGTTGTTTAACAAATCAACCATTTGCTGCACTTCAAATGCTTCTATACTTGGTTCAATCATTTCTGGGGCTATAAATTTTATCGATCTATCTAATACAATAGTGTGAATTTCTTTACGCTCATTTAGGATACTATCCATC
>NZ_JBFUIN010000868.1:0-1178 GCF_056401855.1 Bacillus sp. P4_D3 | reverse complement strand
ATATATTTCCCTTTGTATACACCGTTGTAATCTGTTGTAGAAGGTTGTTTGAAATACGCTTCTTTTACCACTGCAGCACTTCGAGCGGGGTAATCTACTTTTACAATTTGAAGAGGTGTRGGTTTTTTATGTACGCATGCAATATTATGGGTTAAGTAATATTGATTGGTTTCATTCAATTCCTCTTCAAGGGACATACCTCTATTACTGTAAGTATGTTTTTTTATTGGTGTTTTATGGGGGTGTGAAGCTTGATCGTACCTTTTTCCATTTGGGTAACGAATGGTCATATTTTGTCCACTCCCAACTTGATAAGATTTACTTACAAAGGTGATTATATCAAAAAATGAAAAAAGATGTGACCTTTTTCAAGAAAGGTATGGTGACTTACTCATGTTTCGATGGAATGATTACGAAAAAATTAAACAGAGCCGTAATGATATTTTTTGTACAGAAGAGGAAAAAGCTATAGTTCTTAATATTAAGGAGAGAACGGATGTAGCTAACGTAGATAATATTTCACGTACACAATCTTACCAAGAATATTATTTGAGAAATAGAGAAATTAGATGGTCTTTTTTAGCAAGCATGGTTTCAAGGAATGGGGGATGGAACATGACAGACTTAGAAGGAGAATATTATTCTAATCTGTTATCTCAAACAGTTAAGAGACGATTATTTCATTTGTATGAGAAAGCCAATTGGCTCATTTTCTTAGATGCATTTCCTCAACTATTACTGTATGAGGAAAGTAAAAAGAGATGTGCGCCGCTCTTTCATTTGTTACAATTTTTCAACATATCAATTTTTATGGAAAAAGAATGGATCGCGTTTTGGGGGAAAAAAGATATAAATAGGCTTATGACGGCACTTATTATTAATGAACAAAATAAAATTCAAAAACCAGTAATTGAGAATGCATATTTTCAAAAACATGTATTTGATACTGCGCTATTCAAATTTCAAGAAATATTTCACGTTAGTGCAGTTATTTTTCCAATGGTGGAAGGGGGAATGTATGGATTTTCAGTTTATCAATTTGAAACGTTGCAAAAACGTATAGAACTGGGGAAGCAATTAGCTTGGTTATTATTTCATTCAAAGTATAAGGCTTCTTTTTATAAATTTGCAGTGCAAACTAGGCATACAGGATCAAGGATGGATTATGAATGTAATAT
>NZ_JBFUIN010000867.1:0-1179 GCF_056401855.1 Bacillus sp. P4_D3 | reverse complement strand
TAAGTATATAGAGAAAACAATGAAGGCAGAAGAAAAACAAGAGAAGGAGGCTATATAAGATGAACATCATAACAATGGATACAATTTATTATGTATTAGGAATAATCGTTGCATTTATCGCTGTTCGTATTGCATTTGATCGTGAACATCCAAACCGATTCGGTTCTAGCTTATTTTGGGCATTGTTTGCAGTTACATTTTTATTTGGAAATGTAATACCTTCATTTTATGTTGGCTGTATTGTGCTCGCTATGGTCGTTTTAGCTTCATTAAATAAAGTAACAAAATCTGAGGAGAAAGAAGTACCAGTGCAAGAACGTGTGAAACATGCTGAGAAATTAAAGAATAAAATTTTTATGCCTGCACTGTTAATACCTATTTTTACAATTATCGGTACACTGACATTAGGGAAAATCAAATGGGGAAATGTCTCTCTTGTTGATCCTGATAAAGTAACGTTAGTTGCATTAGCGTTAGGTGCATTACTCGCATTCGTTGCAGCGATGCGTATTACAAAAGCGAAAATAACAACGCCTGTTCAAGAAGGAAGCAGATTACTACAGGCTGTCGGCTGGGCTGTTATTTTACCACAAATGTTAGCAGCGCTTGGCGGTATTTTCGCAAAATCTGGCGTTGGCCAAGTCGTTTCTGATTTAGTCGGACAAGTGTTACCAACAGAGTATCCATTCGTTGCTGTTATGGCGTACTGTTTAGGAATGATGCTATTCACAGTTGTAATGGGAAATGCTTTCGCTGCGTTTGCGGTTATTACTGGCGGAATTGGCTTGCCTTTAATTGTTCAAATGCACGGCGGGAACCCAGCAATTATGGCAGCACTCGGTATGTTTGCTGGATATTGTGGAACGTTGCTTACTCCAATGGCAGCAAACTTTAATATTGTTCCGGCAATGCTTTTAGAATTGAAAGATAAGAATGCAGTCATTAAGGCGCAAGTACCAATTGCTCTTTCTATTTTCATTATAAATATGTTTATCATGTACGGCCTTGTATATCGTTTCTAATTAGGAGAGTGAAACTATGAAAACAGTATTAGTAACAGGATTTGATCCGTTTGGAGGAGAAAGCATCAACCCAGCTTGGGAAGTCGCAAAAAGTTTACATGAAAAAACAATTGGAGAATACAAGATTATAAGTAAACAAGTTCCAACGGTATTTCAT
>NZ_JBFUIN010000866.1:0-1180 GCF_056401855.1 Bacillus sp. P4_D3 | reverse complement strand
AGTTCGTATGGAATTGTTTTTCTTTCTGCTTTTGAAACATTTGAATATTTTAGAGTTAAAAGAAACCCTATACATAAAATTATGCAAACCATAAGAACAAACCAAAAACGTGTCAGTGATATAATTCTCATTATCATCCCTCTTTCATGTCGTTGTCTTCACTATTTATCATACAAAAAGAGGATTAAGCTAGAGTAAATTTGAAGTAAAGAAACGTAAAGAAGGAGCACTTATCCTCCAAAATAAGTGCTCCTTTTTATTAAAAGAGAGATTTAACATGCAATCAAAATAATACAAATTACTATAAATTAAACATTCTTTGTCTTTCAAAAWTAAGATAAAAACTAAAAGTTAGTAAATTCGGAAGACTGATAGTGTAGCTGTTGTGTCACCAGTGTTAGGGATGGAAATAGTATTTACTGTAGGTTGTACAGAGATTGTTGTACCAGCTGTTAAAGTAATAATTGTGGAGAAAGAAACCGCACTACCGATAACGTTAGTTGAAAAATTACGAGTAGGTGGTTGACCGTTGAATGAAATACCGAATCCAAACGGTGAAGAACCCGGGAAGGTTGTAGATGCTGAGAAACTAATATCGTATACTCCTGTTTCTAAAATAGTTAAAGTATCTGAAGTGTCATTAAAAGAGAGATTATTTAGTTCGAAAACTTGATTGAATTGGATATTTGTTCCAGGTGATATAGTTTGTGGATTAGAATTTCCTATTGCTGCTATAGTTACAGGGAGTGGTGTGCCCGACGGTCCAGTAGCACCACGAAGTCCTTGAGGTCCAGTAGCGCCAGTAGCACCAGTAACGCCACGAAGTCCTTGAGGTCCAGTAGCACCAGTAGCACCACGAAGTCCTTGAGGTCCRGTAGCRCCAGTARCRCCACGAAGTCCTTGAGGTCCAGTAGCGCCAGTAACGCCACGAAGTCCTTGAGGTCCAGTAGCGCCGGTAGCACCACGAAGTCCTTGAGGTCCAGTAGCGCCRGTAGCRCCAGTARCRCCACGAAGTCCTTGAGGTCCAGTAGCACCGGTAGCACCAGTAACGCCACGAAGTCCTTGAGGTCCAGTAGCGCCGGTAGCACCAGTAACGCCACGAAGTCCTTGAGGTCCAGTAGCACCGGTAGCACCAGTAACGCCACGAAGTCCTTGAGGTCCAGTAGCGCCGGTAGCACCA
>NZ_JBFUIN010000865.1:0-1184 GCF_056401855.1 Bacillus sp. P4_D3 | reverse complement strand
TTCCATGATAGAAAAACATAAAGTGACTGTAGTGATGGGAGTGCCTACAATTCATCAAGCATTAATTAATTGTTCAAAGTTTGAAAGTACGAATTTACAATCAGTACGTTGGTTTTATAATGGCGGTGCTCCGTGTCCAGAAGAGTTGATAAGAGAATTTATAGATAGAGGATTTTTATTCGGTCAAGGTTTTGGTATGACTGAAACATCACCAACAGTATTCATGCTTTCAGAAGAAGATGCAAGACGTAAAGTAGGCTCAATTGGAAAACCTGTTCTATTTTGTGATTATGTACTTATCGATGGAAATAAAAATAAAGTTGAAGTTGGTGAAGTTGGAGAGTTAATTATAAGAGGGCCAAATGTAATGAAAGAGTATTGGAATCGGCCAGATGCAACAGAAGAAACTATTCAAGGTGGTTGGTTACATACTGGTGATTTAGCTAAAGTTGATGAAGATGGTTTTGTATACATTGTCGGTAGAAAAAAAGAAATGATAATTTCAGGTGGTGAAAATATTTATCCACTTGAAGTAGAACAAGTCATTAATAGGCTTTCGGATGTATGTGAGGTAGCGGTCGTTGGTACACAACATTTACAGTGGGGAGAGATACCAATCGCTTTTGTTGTGAAAAAGAGTAGCAGTGTATTAACTGAAAAAGAAGTAATTGAACATTGTCTTCTATTTCTAGCAAAATATAAAATTCCAAAAGAAATTGTATTTCTAGAGGAATTACCTAAAAATGCAACTGGTAAAATTCAAAAAGTACAGTTAGCTAATCAATTGAAAAGTAGGTGAAKGGATGACCAAATATAGCGCTGGGCAACAAGCATCTTGTAGTAAAACAATAACAGAAACAGATTTTGTACTATTTGCAGGTTTAAGTGGGGATTTTAACCCAATCCATATTGATCATGAGTATGCGAAACAAACTAGATTTAATCAAAGAATAGCACATGGTTTATTAACTTCTAGTCTATTATCACAATTGTTAGGAGTACATTTGCCAGGAAAGGGTTCTGTTTATATGGAACAAACTATTAAATTTACAACACCAGTTTTTATAGGAGATACGATTACAGCTACGGCTACAGTACAAGAGTTTATTATCGAAAAGAGAGTAATAAAATTGTTAACAGAGTGTCATAATCAAAAAGGAGATTTAGTTTTAACAGGTGTAGCT
>NZ_JBFUIN010000864.1:0-1185 GCF_056401855.1 Bacillus sp. P4_D3 | reverse complement strand
ATATCACATTTTACATGAGCATTTAAATCGAAATGAACAGGTGAGCATGGAATCTTTAAAAGGATTGGTAGAAGAAGAATATCCTATCGGGGTGACGGTGCATAATTATGAAGAGTGGTTTGGGACTTTGCATTCTGTATTATTTGATTTACAGGATCGTACATTGAATATTTGCTTCGGATCGCCACTTTTAAACGAGTGGTACTCATTGAAAGTTGGAGAAATCCTTCCGTTTACCGAAGTGAATGTGAACTTTAAAAATAAAACTTATGCTGACTTTTGGAGAGAAGAGAAAAATGAAATGACTCCTAAAGATTAAAAAGGAATAAGATGGTAAAATGAAGGGGTGGGAATAGACAGGAGGGATTGCCATTGCTACAAGCTATGTTACCAATTGTTCTAATCCTTTTTCTAGTCGCTTCGATGTATATAACTTATCAAAAAAGAAAAAAAGCGGGGATAAAAGGATTAAAAAGTGCATTAACTTCTATTTGTTGCTTTTTAATTGCAATTTTAAATTTGTCTGCATATTGGCTTCATTTTGGCGGTATTTTTACTTGGCTAGTCTCAATCATATTGTTGCTAGTGGGGGCGTATTTTACAAAATATATTCCAATCTCAAAAAAGGTGCACTAAAATTATATGAGTTTATATGTAATGTTTTATTTCAATGTGCTATAGATGCCTTTAAATCAATGCTTTTGAGCATTTCGATATGTGTTTGCAAACATTTTGCAAACACATATCAAAATATACTCTTCGCGAATGTTTTCACTGCATCTTCTTGCATATTGGGTAAGACATGAGAATATACCCTTAAAGTTAAAGAGATATCAAATGCTAATGACAGAATTCATGAAGTTTGTAAAGTGCGAGAACGAAGGTGTTTTTGACATCAAGCAGATGTACAGCGCGGAAAAAGCTTTCAAGAAAATGCAGAACCACCGAAATCTACATTTTGCTTACATGGGTATGCGAGTAAATGTAGCTGGCAAGTGGGGTACGATCGTTGGAAACTGGAAAACTAATTTGTTCGTTTTGTTCGATGGGGAAATAGAAGTGTACAACTGCCACCCTTATTGGGAAATTGCTTAATTCGATGAAGAGGGCAATGTGGTTCATAGCTGTCAAAAGGGAGAGTATGCGATATAAGTAAAAAAGGACGAGCAGTCGTACCTACTGTCC
>NZ_JBFUIN010000863.1:0-1186 GCF_056401855.1 Bacillus sp. P4_D3 | reverse complement strand
AGTAAAGTACATTTTTTGATTACAGTACAAAAGAAGCAAAAAGATTAGTAAGTTTGTTTCGTAATGAAATATTTGAAGAAGTGTCTCAAAGTGATTTATACGGAATGATTTTTACATATGTATGGGCATTTGACCTTCAATCTGATTGGGATTATATAAATCATGTAGTAAGCATTTTTGAATCAAAAGGTGCAGCAGTATATTTTGTAGAACTTGAAGCAGAAATTGGTGAAAGATTAGAGCGTAATAAAAGTCCCCATAGATTAGAGCATAAATCGAAAAAAAGAGACATTGAATGGTCTGAAAAAAATTTAAAAGAAACGATGAAAAAACATAGATTAAATTCATTTCATGGTGAAATTGAAAAAGAAGAGTACATAAAAATTAATAATACTCATTTGAGTGCTAAAGAAGTAGCTGTAATGATTAAGGAAAAATTCCGATTGTAAAATACTTAAATGCTGTTACGTTTTCATTGTCCAAGCATTCTCCTACTAACTACATATACTATTTATATTAAGGACGGTCACTAATTTATTGAGAAACCGTCATTTATATATAAATGACAACTTTGGAAGGAGTTAAGAAAAATTTGGAAAATGAACAGCCGGGAAGAATTGAAAATCAAGTGTATTCTAATCGAGTATTAAGATCAGAATTTGATGAAAATTGGGCAACTTGTATTTCGAAAAGTGGATATGTAATATATACGGCTACAAGTGACAATGCGGAAGTAGTAGTGTTACTTTCTGATGGTTCAAGAAAATTATTAATCTTTGAAAAAGGCGGTAAAGTAATAGTAGGCGGTGGTGGAACAAGCCATTATAGTAAACCGCATATTGCAAGAGATATTTAATGTGAAAAATGTTAATCGAGAAGATGCTTGTAGTATTTAATTTGTATATAGAAATGTTTTATCCTAAAGTAAGTTTTTGTTTTAGATTCTGGCGTTTTTTGTAACAAAAATAAGATGAAAAAGATCTTTAACGTATAAAGGTCTTTTTCATCTTATTCACAAATAGAATTAATGGAGGTGAGCTAATAATGAAAAATAGTGGAGCAACCTATGTTCTTTCGGGAGTTCTCCTATTCGGTCTTACATATATAACTTCCGCAATTTACGCGGGTTCATTAGAAATTTGGGATAGACCAAGCGGAAAATTCTTTACTGCATTTTATGAAATCC
>NZ_JBFUIN010000862.1:0-1188 GCF_056401855.1 Bacillus sp. P4_D3 | reverse complement strand
CTTGTATATATTTAGCCTTTTCATCTGAATTGTCTGGTACATATCAATCGTCAGTTCTCATTAAAAAAGAAGTGAAAGAAACATACACTGATTTAGATTTAGAAATTATCGATACAAAATGTGCCTCACTCGGTCAAGGTATTGTCGTATTAGAAGCTGCCAAAATGGCAAAAGAGGGTGCGTCAAAAGAAGAAATCTTAAACCGTGTCGCTTTTCTAATGGAGCATATGGAACATATCTTCACTGTAGCTGACTTACAGTACCTTGTTAGAGGTGGACGTTTAAGTAAAGTGGCCGGTTTTATCGGTGGTTTATTAAACATTAAGCCAATTCTAAATGTGGATGAAGGAAAACTTGTACCACTTGAAAAGGTAAGAGGGAAAAAGAAAGTATTAAGCCGCATTGTTGATATTATGGAAGAGCGTGGCAAAGACCTTAAAGGTCAAACAATCGGTATGACTCACGGTGACGACTTAGAAACAGCTGAAGCATTAAAAGCATTAATTACTGAAAGATTCGGCTGTGAAGTATTTATTGTAAATACAATTGGTGCAGCAATCGGAGCGCATACAGGACCAGGTGCGTTAACATTGTTCTTCTTAAATGAAGTAGAGTAAAGGATTGATCTTTTGATCAATCCTTTTTTCTTTAAATAAAATATAGAATTTACTATTTATTAGTGCTTTGTTTTATAGGTAAGAAGGTATAAAGGAAACAAGTGAAGGCTAGTATGAAACTAAATATTTCAGTATCATCAACTACTAAACCATTGTTCCACTGATAAAGGAAGGATGCTAGCAATAAAAGAGTAGCGGCGCCTCCAACATATCTTGCTATTTTTCGTGTTGAATCTTTTTTTGTTTTTACAATCATATTTGTCATCCTTTCATATTTACTAAATAATTCGACAAACTAATTTCTAGGATGTGATATTGATAATTCATCTATTGAGCTCATTTAATTTATTTTCATTTACAATAGATGTCTTCCATGTACTAGGTAAATGTAATTAACCATTCGATCTATTTTAAGAATGATAGTTTACATGTAGTTAAATCCTTTTCATTAAGTTTATCGTAATTCAAGTATATGGCGCCGTCTTTGTTAATAACAAGTAGTAAAATTGTATAAAAAAAATAGCCGGAAAAATCGATTTTTTACCATTTAATTTAACAAGAAGTATAGAAA
>NZ_JBFUIN010000861.1:0-1193 GCF_056401855.1 Bacillus sp. P4_D3 | reverse complement strand
CAGTATGAACTGTAAATGGTTGACCTTCACTTGTTGCTGTAACGGAAAAAACTTCAAATGGGCCCGCAAAATCTAACACTTCCACTTCCTTAAAAAGAAAAATCCCTACATTCCAGTGGCTAATCAAAAGCTCACTTCCTCTTGCAAATGATGCAATAGGGATTCATGCCCTTTTTCTAAAGCAATATCATATGCGGTTTTCCCATCATTTTTCTTAATCATTTTATTAGCACCATTTTCAAGAAGTAATATAATGATTTCTTCATCTCCTAATAACGCTGCTTCATGAAGTCCTGTCCAGCCACCACTTTGCACAGCATTCACATCTGATCCCTTTTCAATTAAGAAAGCTACAAGCTCGCTTTGCTTATTCGCAATTGCTGCTTGAAGAGGTGTATTTTCATTTTCGTTTTTTGCTCTAATATGTATTTCTGCTCCCTGTTCTAAAAAGAAACTTGCAATTTCTTTCTGTCCAAAATAAGCAGCTAAGTGAAGCGGTGTCCATCCATCTTCACTAAATGAGTTAACAACACTTGGATCCGTATTAATGATTTCTACTACCTTTTCTTTTTCCCCGCTTATGACTGCTTGTAATATTGATATGATTTGTTCCATAATGAACCTCCATGTATACAAATATTAAATACCCCTTAATAAATTCCATTAATAATCACATGTTCCTTTCTAAATAATTAAGTTTACATAATAATATTATTTTTATAATTCGTTATCCTAATAAAAAAAACAGCCCACTCTCGAGTAGATTGTTTTTGAATTTCATTTTTATAATTGTTTTAAAAAATTATCATTTTCACTTGCAACTAATTAACATTAATAAAAATGAAATGAAATTATATATTTAGCAGCCATGAATTCTTTACATATCGAAACCGGCTATTTACTTAAATTAATAGTTTTTTATCATTTGAAAACCAAAATGAATTTTATCCTTACATTTGAAAAATCCATATGTAGCAAGCGTCTATAACGGTACTCTTATCGTACTAATCTATAACAATTCTGCCTTCTTCCCTTACCTGTATCCTTTAAAACATAAGACTTTAAAACGAGTGCTGTTAGTGAATCTGTTAATGTTTTATATGATAAATTTGAAAGGGCTAATAGATCGTTCGTATATAACATTCTATGCTTCTCTAATAATAATAGTACTAATCGTTCTGACGGTTTTAATG
>NZ_JBFUIN010000860.1:0-1196 GCF_056401855.1 Bacillus sp. P4_D3 | reverse complement strand
CTTTAGTCCATTAGCGATTTTCCAAATTGTTGTAATCGTAGGACTAGATTCCCCTCTTTCAATTTGTCCAATCATTGTTTTACTCACACCTGTTAATTGTGAAACCTTTTCCAAACTCAGTTTTTCTTTCTTACGAATAGCTTTTAAATTTTTTGCAAGGATAATTTGAATTTCCTCCATAAAAAACACTCCTATACAATATAACGACCATTATGTATAATAAAAAGCACACGTTATATTGTTCTTTTCGGTCATTATAACACACGAATAAGAGGGGGTTTTTGAAATGCCTATATTTTCTTTTTTATTATTTGTCTTTGTTAGTAGCTTCACACCAGGCCCTAACAACTTTTTAGCTATGACATACGCCAAGCAATATGGATTAAAAAGAAGCATTACATTTTGCCTAGGTGTGGCTTTCGGTTTTTTTATTATCACTTCATTATGTAGTTTCTTTAATATTGTACTTATAAATATTCTGCCATTAATTGAATTCCCTTTAAAAATTTTAGGTGTAGCTTATATGCTGTATTTAGCTTTTAAAATACTCACTAGTAAAGGCAATACAGATACAAATGAAAAAAGTAATAAAAACTTATTTTTAGTAGGAATTATGCTTCAATTTGTTAACCCGAAGGGAATTTTATTCGGACTGACTGTAGTATCAACTTTTATTCTCCCTTACTACCATTCATATTCTAGTTACCTTTGCTTTTCATTGTTTTTAGGCATAGTCGGTTTAATGAGTACGTTTAGTTGGTGTCTATTCGGATCGATGTTTCAAAAACTTTTATTAAAACACAACCGAATATTTAACATTATTATGGCAGTTTTATTAGTGTTTAGCGCCATTTCAATTATTATTAACTAGTTCTATACTCATTCTAATTCTTATATTTTGTTTAACTGAACCAAACGCTACAGTTCGTATTTCTTAAGCTTTTTCTACTATTCTCCTAAATAGAACTTTTTTCTACCTTGTACAAGCAGTTCTTATCCTCATTAAATATAATATATAGACAAATAAAAGATAGGAGATTAAAGAATGGCTGATTATTTTTATAAACATAGTAAAAAGTACTATAAAAACTATTCATATTCTCAAAATAAAAAAGAGAACTGTTTCACTAAAACGCATACGATTGCTGGCTCAAATATACCGTTAGATATTATTGTACCAGCTAACACTTCAAGAA
>NZ_JBFUIN010000859.1:0-1197 GCF_056401855.1 Bacillus sp. P4_D3 | reverse complement strand
AAGTTTATTTATCAGTTCTTCACTTAAAGAATTTAAGTATGTTATACATAGCTCTGCGTATTCGATATCTGCATCTTGGTCTATGTATACCAGAATATTTTGATCAAATAATTCGAAATAGGCTTCTCCTTCTAATTCGGAATTTTCATTGGTTTTAAGGTTTTTAATAGCCATTTCATTTAATACCTCCTTTAAATTGAATTTTTCTATTATAAGTAGTCTCTATTTTTTTAAGGTTATTAACTAAMTATATTTAAACTAGTCGGAACAATGTCCCCTATTTTAGATACTGTTAGATTATTAAGAGTTTGATGGATACCAAGAAAATTTTATATCGCTATCAAGTGGTTTACCGTCTATTTCCTTGTTAATTAGGCTATACCATTCGTTTAATATTTGAGCCTTTGGTAATTGAGAGGCTGGGTCATCTTCCCAGATAATGTGCGAAAACCAAGCTTTTGTTTCCCATTCAAATTGTAATTCTGCAAACGAAATTGTAGGATGATCTGCTTCGATAAAGTGTTGGTTTACRGCATCTGAAACTTCCGAAGCTTGTGGTAATAACTCATTTTTAATTCTATTTTTTATTTCCTGATTTTCTATTTGATCCCAAAAATACAATTGTCCGTTTATTTGATAAAAAATATCAAATGAAGCCTCTCCCTTTTTCATATTAAGCAATAAAAAAGCACGCTCCACATTATTTCCAGCGGCTTTTACAGTATTAATAAGTAAATTTTGTGCCATTGAGACCCAATAGCTATTGGCTTCTTCTAGTGGGGATTCAATATACAATTCTTCATCTAATTCATGGATAGTGGCCTCTTTATTGTTTACTTGTTCCACCTTTTTAAAAAATCTACTGAAAAAACCCATGATTTCTCCTCCTCTTTGTGATTTCCTTGTAATATATTTTAGTAATTAGATAATATTGACAATGCAATCATATCATTTTCACATGAGTTATGAAACCAAGCTAATGAATGGAGTTTGTTCTTGTATTTCTTACATTCATTTGAGAAACTGAATGTAAGAAATAGTTTGTTTTAAGTTGTAACGGATAGCACAGCTTCAATTTTGCAAAGATGGTGGGGAAATGGAAGAGAAAAACTTAAAAAGTAAGAAGTATTATAGAATTGCTTTTCTTGTATCAACAAGTTACATTTGGTTTTTGATTTTAGCAGTATACAGTTTAGG
>NZ_JBFUIN010000858.1:0-1197 GCF_056401855.1 Bacillus sp. P4_D3 | reverse complement strand
AAGGTACACCGTTACTAGAAATCTTCGCAAAGTATTTCGGTGCTTGCCCATTTACACCTAACGTATAAAGCATACGTCCAGCACTATAAATACCACTGTTACAACCAGACATTGCCGCTGTAATAACAACGAAGTTAATAAGTCCCGCAGCTGCCGTAATACCAACCTTCGCAAAAGTTGCTACGAACGGACTACCAATTGAACTTAATTGATCCCAAGGATAAACAGTTACAATAACGAAAATAGCACCAATATAGAAAATTAGAATACGCCAAATTGTGCTTTGAATTGCTCTAGTAAGTGTCTTCTTCGGATCTTTCGCTTCACCAGCAGTAATCCCGATTAATTCCACACCTTGATATGCCCCAACTACAAGTGATAGCGCAAAGAAGAATCCTGAAAAACCACCTGTAAAGAAACCACCATTTTTCCACAGATTAGATATACCAATTGCTTCTCCTCCGTTCCCAATTCCGAAGAAAATGAGACCGAATCCGGCAATAATCATTAATAAAATCGTAACAATTTTAATCATTGCAAACCAAAATTCAAATTCACCAAATGACTTAACCGAAATTAAGTTAGCCGCACCAAGAATAACCATCGCGATAACACCAGGTATCCAAGCCGGTAAATCCGGGAACCAATATTTCATATACGCCCCAACTGCGATAATCTCTGACATCCCAACGATAACCCACTGGAACCAGTTACTCCATGCCGTCATATAACCAGCTAATGGATGAATATACTTGTGACCAAATGTCGCAAATGAACCTGTGCTTGGCTCCATATACAACATTTCTCCCATGGCACGCATAATGAAGAAGATAAAAATACCTGCGATTGCATATGCAAGCATTACTGACGGACCTGTCCATTTAATCGTGCTGGCTGACCCCATAAACAAACCAACACCAATTGTTCCGCCTAAAGCAATCATTTGAATATGACGTGCTTCTAAACCTCGTTTCAATTCTTTGTTTGCCACTTCATTTCCCCCTCTTAGATGATTCATAGCCGCATTTAAAGTAAGATGCTTTACCCTAATTCCTCTTCGGCTTGAAAATGATGAAACAAACGTCATTTTAGACTAACTTTAAAGCTATCCTAAAATCTTATTTTGCCTCTTATAAAATTTCCAAAACCCCTCATCTTCCTATTTTCTATAAAACTTAAAATTGCTTACTTCATATT
>NZ_JBFUIN010000857.1:0-1199 GCF_056401855.1 Bacillus sp. P4_D3 | reverse complement strand
TTCTGATACCGAACATACTTTAGCAATATCCGCGATACTATATTGAAAAACATCCTTTAATAATAAAATTACGGATTGTTGCACATTTAACGAAGATAATACTTTCCCTACCATTTCATGCAAATCTGCAATTTTTTCATGTGGTTCTTCAAATGTATTTTGCTGTTCTAACTTTTCTTGAACGGATTTTGATTTCATTTGATCTAACCATTGATTTCGAGCAATTTTATACAGAAGCGTTATACAAATTTTCTTCTCACTATACTTTTGAAGAACTTTGCAAATTGCTTCTTGGGCAAGGTCTTCCCCATCCCATTTATTCTTCGTCAAAAACGTACAGTACCTTTTTACCTCTGCATAATGTTCAATCAATAAATTTATATTTGAATGATTCATATCGATATGATCCTTTAAAACCTGAGTTACTTTTGTGCACAAAATAACCACTCCTTTTCAGCGCTTACTTATTAAACGATTGAACAAATAAAAAAGTTACGGGGCTTATAATAAATTTTATGTTTATGTTCATGAATACGGGTCATAAATATGTTATATAGCATTTTACATGAGGAGGAATCAATTTGCCAAAATTAACAGTTGAAGGTACCGGAACTTTTGATGTTGAGGAAGGGACAAAACTAGTATTAGCACTTGAAGATAACGGTGTACACATTCTTCATCGTTGCGGTGGCAAAGCAAGATGTACAACTTGCCGAGTTGAAGTCATTGCAGGTGATTTTTGTGAGGCTACAAATGATGAAAAACAAGCTATTACGGAAAAAGGAATTGAAGACCACTTACGATTATCGTGCCAAATGCGTGTACATAAAGATATTACTGTTCGCCCTATACTTACAGTTGAAAATTCCGGTTTAGATGCTGGACCACGTCCGGCGGAGTAAAATGATGAATTTAAAACAGCTAGCCGGTGAATATGCTGCTGGCTTTGTAAAAGATGGTATGAAGGTTGGACTTGGTACGGGTTCAACTGTATATTGGACAATACAAAAATTAGGTCAACATGTAAAAGAAGGGTTATCTATTCAAGCTGTACCGACATCAAAAGAAACTGAAGCATTAGCAAAACAACTATCTATTCCGTTAATCTCTTTAAATGAAACCGATATACTCGATCTCACAATCGATGGAGCAGATGAAATCAATAATGATTTACAATTAATAAAAGGTGGCGGTGGTGC
>NZ_JBFUIN010000856.1:0-1207 GCF_056401855.1 Bacillus sp. P4_D3 | reverse complement strand
CAAATATACACTTCGAGCAAGGAGAGTTTCAGGTGCAGGGAAAAGTTGTACAAGGAAGAGTGTTGCATCCATAAAAAACCCAAATAAAAACGAAATAATGAATTGACYCACAAATTCATTTAACTCCATTCGTTTACTTAATATCACTTGAATAATAATGTATAAAACATTTGCAAGCGCCATTGTCACACCAACCGATAAACCAATCGTTAGCGTACTTGCATATGCTAATGATGACACAGGCGATACACCAAATCCTGCTTGAATCGACATGCTAATGCCAATCGACATAAAAAATAACCCGAGCACGTATAAGATGATGCGCTTCAAGGTTCTGTTCCAATGATTCATAGTATCTCTCACTTTCTAGTTAATATTATCAATATAAAGACTATAGCTATAGAATTAAATATAACGTCAAATTCGACATATGAAAAATATATATATGATAAACTAATCATATCAAAAAACATATGACGGAGAGATACAATGGATTTTCGACAATTATATTACTTTAAAGAAATTGTGAAACAAGGAAGCATTTCTAAAGCAGCAGAAGTGCTCCATATCGCGCAGCCCCCACTTAGCCAATTATTAAAAAAGCTTGAAACTGATCTTGGCACAACTTTAATTCATCGATATCGTCAAAAATGGGAGCTTACAGCAACAGGTGAAATACTATACCAATATGCCAATCAAATGTTAATACAAATTCAAGATGTAAAGCAGCAAATTCAAGAAATTGAACAAGGTATAGGAGGAACAGTAAGTATCGGTGTATCATCTGCATGTTCGAATATGCTCATTGACTATGTTAGTACGTTTAGAACACAATACCCTAATGTTAAAATAAATATAGTAACTGGAAATTCAGAAGAATTATTAAAAAGACTAGAACAAAGAGAAATTGATGTTGCCTTACTTTTAAGATTGGGAAATAGTGAACAATATGAGATGAAAATATTAAAAAAACAACCAACCGCTGTGATTATTCCATCAAGTTGGGCAACATCGTTTTCATCACAGCATGTGACGATTGAACAGATTGCCCAGTTCCCATTCATTATGCTAGGAGCAATGGAAGGACTCTCCTTCAATGAAGACCTTTTCAAAGTGTTTGATGAACATCAAGTCAAGCCAAATATCATTATCGAGTGTAAAGATATAAGGATGGTTGTAGCACTCCTCTACTAACAAGTGCTACAAC
>NZ_JBFUIN010000855.1:0-1207 GCF_056401855.1 Bacillus sp. P4_D3 | reverse complement strand
CAATTGTAGTAACAGATAAATCGAAAGTTCGAATAACAACATCCAGGTCTGCGTTAATGTCAGCCACTTTTGATTTTAGCTTTTCCGGTCCCTCCTGAATTTTATCCAATTGATTTTATCGTGAATGAACTATGAGTCGATTATAATAGTTAGAGTGAACTCTAAGTCAAGAAAAAAATAATAAAAGGATAGTTAGTCCATTATGAGGGCTAACTATCCTTTTCATTTACTAAAGTAAACCTTGATGAATGAAATAAATCTCGATGTAAACTATTAAATATCAGTTCACATTTGAAACCTTTATATTATTGAATTTATCGCAATTTACCGATTTTCTTCGAAAGCTTAAATTGTACCGCAGGTACTATCTTACTGTTAATAAGATTAGTCCAGGCTGATAATGTACTTGATTACGTCCTTTTTTAGAGTACTAGTATCAGYATGTCCAAGTTTAGAAGGTTACTTACAAACGTTGTGGAGTGTTTGCACCAGAACCCTTTTTTTTGTGAAAATACTTTGGATGAGATCGAACCATTATGATCAAAAATACTACCTCTTTCAACTAAAGAAGTAGTATTAGTAACTGAAATAAAATTGTCAAAACAACACCAATAATGATAACGATTGCTAAATATATTCGCTTCTTTCGTTTGTAAGAATCTTAAAATCTTCCCTTTTTGAATGCAGCTTAACCATAAATTTAATTTTTTTTGTAAATGTGGAACTATCTCATTACTTACACTGTCTATTAAGCGTTAAAACATTTTTTATTTAATATTTTAAGAAAGGAATAATCATTTATAACTAAAGGAGTAGATTGAATTGAAAAAAATATGGATGCTGCTTTTCTTTTGTTTTGGAGTTATGTTGGTAGGATGTAATAAAAACGAACCGCCAAAACAAGCATTTGAAGAATATATCAATTTATGGAATGATAAAAAATTTACAAATATGTATGATCATTTATCAGAACATGCAAAAAAAACGATTTCTAAAAAGGAGTTCACAGAGAAATATCAAAAAATTCATGAGGGTATTGGAGTTAAGAATTTAAAAGTTAAAACGAAAGGAGAGAATACTAAAGATAAAGAACTTTTTCTTTTTGAAGTTAATATGGATACGGATGGAGGAACAGTTTCATTCATCCATGAAGCAAAACTCGTGAAAGATAAGGAATCTTGGAAAATAGATTGGACACCAGACTTCA
>NZ_JBFUIN010000854.1:0-1213 GCF_056401855.1 Bacillus sp. P4_D3 | reverse complement strand
ATTCTGGCTAATGTGTAACGAATGTTACATAAGAAATTGAAATTCAGGTTGGATGCATCCGATTGTAAGGTGGAAATTTTACAAAAAAGAAATACAATAGAGAGTAGTCAAAATTTGAGTGTGAGAAAAAGGAATCTAGTGTAATATGATGAATGATAGATAGATTATAAAATGTTTGAAAATTAAAAGATATAGAATAGAATGGAAAAGTATAAAGTGAGATTAGATAAAAGAGGGTTCCTATATGTTTAAGAAATGGTTAATTGTTTTTTTTATTTTTGCTATTTTTTGTGGGAGTGTCGCTGCACTAATATATGCAAATAAAGATAAGAAATATAATTTGAGGGCATTTTCAGATTCTAAGAATAAGGTTGAAAATGATAAACCAAAAGTTGATGTAAATCAACAAAAACGTTATGAGGTTGCAGCAGCGAAACTAGATCAGTATTTAAAAGATAAAGGGTTTAACGGAACGGTTCTCGTGGCGGATAAAGATAATGTGGTTTTACGAAAAGGATACGGGTATGCGAATGTAAAAGATAAAATTTTAACAACGCCAAGAACAAAATATCGCATCGGTTCCATAACAAAAACAGTAGTTGCAATATCTATATTACAGCTAAAAGAAAAAGGGAAATTAAGTATAGAAGATAATGTGAATAAATATATTCCGTCGTTTCCGGCAGATAAAAATATTACGTTAAGAAATTTGTTAACACATACTTCCGGATTGCCAGAGCAGGGACAAGGTAGAGTTGATGCGGCATCACGTTTAAAGTTAGTAACATGGATTGGATCTCAAAAACTTGAATTTCCTGCAGGAACGGGATGGAGATATACAGATTATAATTATATGGTGCTTGCATATATTGTAGAAAAGATAACAAATGAACCACTTGCTGACTATGTGAAAGAAAACATTTTTACTACTGTTGGAATGCATGAATCTGGGATGGGTGCCACTTTCCCAGGAGATATGTTTTTAGCAGAAGGATATACGAAAAAAGATAATGAGTTAATAGCTACGCCTCGTTTAAGAATGAGTTGGCTATATGGTTGTGGTGAAATGTATACAACTGTTGAAGATATGAAAAGGTTAGATGAGGCAATTATAGATGGTAAATTGCTTTCTAAACAAAGTTTATCAGATATGTTTACTGTATCGCCCGCTAGAAAGTATGGATTTAGTTYCTACATTAATGCAGATTATAAT
>NZ_JBFUIN010000853.1:0-1215 GCF_056401855.1 Bacillus sp. P4_D3 | reverse complement strand
GAAAATCCTTTTATCTATCTATACATAATTATCTTTAGTATGGGGTAGATTCATTGAATGCTTTATATTTGTTATAGAAAAAAATAAAAAACCCGCGAATTATTCACGGGTTTTACTCTTAATAACTAATTGCTATTGTTCCTTCACCTGCATGAACAGCAAATGAAATTGGCAATGGATAAAGCTTGAAATCCATTTCAGGGAATGCTTGTTTAATATCTGAAATCCATTCTTCAGCTCCATCTTTATCGTTAGCATAGAACATATGAAGTACTTTTGGTAATTCTTTTTCAAGCTCATTTTTAATGTAGTCTCTACATTTTTGGATTTTACGCACTTTCTTTTCAAGTAAAAGTTCTCCGCCTTTTACTTCTAAGATTAAGTTGACACTTAATAAACTTCCAAGTAAAAATTGAACTCCCTTTACACGACCACTTGCATATAAACCTTTTAAGCTTTTTGGAAATACATAAAAGGGCCTTCTTTTTTCATCTACTAATGTTTTATGTATATCTTGTAAAGTCATACCATCATTGTATAACGTTTTAGCTTTTCTCAAAAGTTCATCCATTGGATAACTTGTCGTTTCACTATCTAATACAGTTAAAGGGAAACCTGCCATATCAGCAGCTAACTTCATATTTTGATAGGTCCCACTTACTTTTCCGCTAATAGCAACTGCAAAGCCTTCTTCATATTCTTCTTTGCATTTAGTAAATAATTCTACCATTTCCCCTATGTTAGGTTGCGAAGTAGTAACTGTTCTTCCATCATTTAACGCTTCATAAAGACGTTTATGAACTCCTTCTTCACAATCCTTATAAGACACTCCATCAATAATAACTTCAATTGGGATAACAAAGTTATCACCATCTGTTGTAAAACTCGCAGTTGTACTATCAGTAAACCAAGCAACACGCTTCATGTTGTTCCTCCCTTATTCTGTTCCTCTTTTCTGACTTTTCTATATATTTATCTTACGAAAAGAGAATATCCCCTGTAATAGTAACAGGACTTTATTATTTTGGCTATAGTAGATGGATAATAAATGTGAATGTTTTTTGTCTATTTATCAAAAAAAAAGAAAACCACAAAATTTTCCGGCCTTCTTTTAACATTACATTACTTAAATGTTTCGTTATCTAAAATAACAACATAATCATTCGTCATTCGCCCCGCTTCTTTCGTATAACTGACGAGACGCTGGATGTTATC
>NZ_JBFUIN010000852.1:0-1217 GCF_056401855.1 Bacillus sp. P4_D3 | reverse complement strand
CAGGTCTAATCCAGAACATAGACTTGCCTTTTCTTCTAATGTCATTTGTGAAATGATTTTCTTAATATCTCTTTTCATGATAGCCCTCCTAAAAAATAATTAAGTAAACGCTTTCTTAATGTCATTATAGTTATTATTTTTTAGATATTATGGTATATTTTTTAGAATACTTGTAAAAATTTTAGCTGATTTTTAAAGAATAGAGGTTACAATAATGAGTTGCTCCAAACTAGAGGATTTATATTATATTTGTAAACTAATCTTTGACGTACATAAAACACCTATCTATTTTCTTAATAACAAAGGAGATTTAGTATTTGAAATCTCGTCCAATATTCAGCATAACCCTATGTATTCTTCAAAAGAGGCGATACTTAATGAACTATTTAAGGAACAGCCCCCCTTTACTTTTCCGTCATTAGAAGAGACAGCCTTTCTTGAAAATTTTTTCGCAATTAATCTGCGTTTGAACGACCAAATTAGTGGGAATATCATTGTTGGACCCGTACTTTATTCCAGGCTATCAGAAACATCAATTAAAGGTATCGTTAATGATCTTCAACTAAAAATAGACAAAGAAGAAATGATTCGATATTATCGTTCTCTACCCGTATTAAATAATTTGAGTTTTTTAAATATAAGTTTAGTGCTTTATTACATGCTGTATCAAAAACAGTTGAACATAGCAGATGTTCTGCAAAAAAACATGCTTGTAAAAAAGGTGGAATTTAAAATTGAACAGCCCGAAATACATATATCGGAGCAACGACAAAGTACATTAACTCATATCGATCCACTAGCTGAGAGGAAAATATTTGAGTGTATTAAGCAAGGGAAAAAGGAGGATTTAATTAAAAATCTAAGGAGATTACCTGAATCAGGAGAGCTTGGGGTGTTATCAAAGACAAGTCACCTGCGAAGCCAAAAAAATTCTGCCATTGCAGCTATTACACTTGCAACTAGATCTGCTATAGAAGGAGGACTTTTCCCTGAAATCGCATATACTCTTAGTGATTTATTTATACAAAAACTCGAAGAAATACATAAAAATGAAGCCATTTCCCCTTTTTTGGAGAATGCTTTACTTGAGTTTGCAGAACGTGTCAAAAATGGGACTATAAAAAAACATTCCAAACCTATAAACGAATGCCAAAATTATATATTTACTCATCTTTATGGTGATATTACGCTAACTATCCTTGCAGAAATATTCACAT
>NZ_JBFUIN010000851.1:0-1218 GCF_056401855.1 Bacillus sp. P4_D3 | reverse complement strand
GAATTACCTAACGTCATAACAAGTGGAACTGATGCAAGTGCAATTAAACAACAGTTTTCTTTTTTTAACATGTTGATTTCGGAACCTTTCATCATATATTTCTTACCATGTAATAGCCCTGCTGGAAATTATGTTTACATTCCACCAGGGCTATTTCATCTTTACTACTTTCCATTTACAACAAAAGAAATTGGGGAAAATATAGCATTACTCCTATTCTTTGAATCCTGTTCACAATATATCCATACCAATTAATTGAAAATAAAAAAGAAAGGAAGAATCCTTCCTTTCTCCTATAACCTTCTACATTTAGCGAGTATATCCGCCACCAAGCTGTTGTTCTGCCATCGCTACAAGGCGCTTTGTAATTTCACCGCCTACAGAACCGTTTGCACGTGAAGAAGTATCAGCCCCAAGCTGTACACCAAACTCTTGTGCAATTTCATATTTCATTTGATCTAGAGCTGCTTGTGCTCCATGTGATGCTAATTGATTAGCGTTACGATTTCTAGCCATTACCGATCACCTCCTTATATATATTAAATTGTACCAAATCCGAAATTGAATACATGGTAATTTTTGGTTATTTATTCCATAAAAAAAGAGTCTCTTAAACAAGACTCTTACATCATTTCATCTTATGAGGTTACTACTTCTAATTTTCTACTTGTTAATGCTCTCATTTCTTCTTTTAATATATCTTTCGCATTATGCCCAAACCATTCAAGCGAAGCAAAATGATCAGTATCTCTCACTTCCCGGATGATTTCATCATAATTTACTATACCTTCAAATAACGGAACCATTCCTATACGACTTCCAGCAGCGGCATATACATTATTTGGTTCAAACACGTGTAAATACTCCGCTGATGATATATTCTTAAAATGGTAATGTTGTATCCACGGCTTTAGTCGCTGGAAACTATCTATAGGGTCTGCACCAGACTCCCATATATGAAGGAAATCGAGGTTTATTTTCAAATATGGATGATTTACTTCTTCTAACAATTTCAAAGTAGACGGCAAAGTATCCGTTAACGTATTTGGATGTGTTTCTAATAGTATATACATATTGTGCTGAGCAAATAGATCACAAATCATGCGAATTCGCTTCACATACTCTTTTCTCTCTTGTTCCGAGAAATCCTCACTACCTTTTTGCCCGGCAAACGTACGAATTTTATTTGTATTAAACCAATTAGCTAGTGTTACCAGC
>NZ_JBFUIN010000850.1:0-1219 GCF_056401855.1 Bacillus sp. P4_D3 | reverse complement strand
GGGAATTCGTTTTAACCTTAAGGGTGAAACGGCCTATAACATGAATGGAAAGAAAGGTATAGAGTTAAAGTTGAAATATAACACAGTGGTAATCGGCACTCAAAAACCGGACGAATTAAAAAAAGCATTAGACTCGGCACAAAAAGCATAATGAAAATTAATCGTCAACAAACGGGTATCATTGTGGAATAAGAAAGGACATTACATATTAGTCATATAAAATATATAATGTCCTTGAATTTATTTGTTTTTTTAAAATTTAGGTCTTGATAATTAAGTGATCAAAATAGATTCTCATATTTTCGCATTAAGATTATTTCAATAAAAAATATTGCTCATTTTCTTCCTTTTTAAAAACTAATTCTAACTCTTATTAAGCCTTAGAAATATCAACAAATCCTTCTCCAAACACATCACGAACATCGTGTATAGCGATGAACGCAGCCGGATCCGTAGTTTGAACAATCCGCTTTAGCTTCACTACTTCTTGCTTATTAATAACAATATAAAGAATTTCCTTCGGAGTTTTTGTGTAATAGCCATGACCTGAATACACAGTAACCCCTCTGCCCATTAAAGTAGTCACCTTCCCGGCAATTTCATTCGGGTTATCAGAAATAATCGTAATAGCCTTTTTCGGATTCAAACCTTCAATTACAAATTCCATCACTTTCGTTCCTACGTATAGCATAATAATTGTCAGCATCAGTTTTTCTGCACCAATGATGAAATAAGATGAAAACGCAACGATTAAATCGAAGAACAGTAGACCATAGCTAATGCTCCAACCTAAATACTTATGTGTCATCCTCGCTAAAATGGTAGTACCTGCTGTTGTTCCGCCAACACGAATAATTAGACCAATCCCGCATCCTATAAATATTCCTCCGAAAATGGCATTTACCAGCATTTCATCCGAAGTAATATACCAGCCCTCTGTCAAATGAAGAAATAGCGAGTTAGTAACTACAGCAATGATCGTATAAATTGTTGTTATCTTATTCAAAAATTTATAGCCAGCTATTAACAAAAACGCGTTTAGAATTAAGTGACATTATTTTTATTATTATTGGTGCATTTCTTTTTGCGTTAGGTGTGAATTTGTTTGTTATCCCGAACGAGTTTGGTGAGGGCGGGGTAACGGGTATCACGATTATTACCTACTATTTATTTGAATGGTCACCAGGCTTAGTCAACTTAATTCTAAACGCGTTTTTGT
>NZ_JBFUIN010000849.1:0-1220 GCF_056401855.1 Bacillus sp. P4_D3 | reverse complement strand
ATCTATATCTAGAATGTTATATAAAACTATTGAATATTTTATTCGTAAAAACAGAGGTGTAAAATGAACTTTATTTCCGAACTACTTGTTACCGTTGCAATTCCTACAATACAACTCACATTTTTGTTACTACTCATATTTGTTTTTAGCTACTTTGTAGTATACAAAAAGGTATGTAAAGGTGGGGGGGAATTTACCGTACAA
Organism: Bacillus sp. P4_D3; assembly: GCF_056401855.1. NCBI lineage: Bacteria > Bacillati > Bacillota > Bacilli > Caryophanales > Bacillaceae > Bacillus > Bacillus sp. P4_D3. The sequence goes on along the minus strand of NZ_JBFUIN010000849.1, from coordinate 1,016 downwards.
CAAATTATATTGTTTATATTAATAATAGGATATTATTCCCTTGCATTATCAGCTACTTCATTTGGTCGTCCAGATGATATAACCTTTGCAAGAACAATTGACTTTGATGTACTTAGTGTTTATAAAAAAGCATGGAATACCTTTTCATTTTCTTCTTTTTTCCATATCATTGTAAATATAGGTATGCTTTTTCCTTTAGGAATTTTATTACCTTTATTTAGTAATGTTTTTCAAAAAACAAAATGGATGTTAATCAGCTCAATTATAGCAAGTTTATGGATTGAAATTCTTGAATTTATAATGCAACGTGGAAGTATGGAACTAGCCGATTTACTTCATAATACTTTAGGAATGATGCTAGGATATTCTATGTTAAGTATAGTTCTTATATTGTTGAAGAAAAAAGAAACGGATACACAAATGATCAAATATTTATTTCTTCCGATTACAGTAAGTTTTGTTGCACTTGGAATAATGATTTCGTATCAAATGAAGGAATTTGGGAATACGCCTTTAGATCCCATTACAAAAATAGACATGACTGATGTCACTATAAAAACATCAATAGAGTTAAAAGACGAAGGTGAAAAAATGCCTGTTTACAAAGAGAAAATTTCAAACATGCCTGATGACAATGAGCTAGTTACAAAAAAATCATATATTCGAGATGTTGAAATTCTGTCTCCTAAAGAAGCATTTCAAAAACTAAAACAAGGAGACTTTGATCCTATAATATCTTTCAAAGCAGGTGATACATTAGTCATTACAGATTATAATATAGATTACTACGCTGATACAAAAGGCTTTTCTCAACCTATATATGTTTTTCAAGTACGCTTAAATGATAATGACAAAGATAGTTGGTCTCAACCTATTTCTGCGAGAAAATAACGTAGATTTTTATGTTTTTGTTCATGTGAAATAGTTTAATCTAGTTGTCTTGCTCATGTAAAAAATCTCCTATGGAATTTAATTGAAATTGAAAAACATTTAAGAAGAACAATTACGCTGTGGGC
>NZ_JBFUIN010000848.1:0-1221 GCF_056401855.1 Bacillus sp. P4_D3 | reverse complement strand
CTAGAAGCAACTGCATTTTCTCTTATTTGCTCCGGATTTGATGCGCCAATAATTGCAGAGGAAACAGCTGGATTTTGTAGTACCCAAGCAACTGCGAGTTGAGATAAGGTAAGATTAGTTTCTTGCGCGATGGGATTAAGTTTCTGAATTGCAGTAAGTACATCATCACTCATCCAACGTTGCACGAGTTTTTGGAAAAATGGTTTACCAGCATCAGAGTTAGCACGTGATTGATTCGGCAATGGTTTACCAGGTTGATATTTTCCTGTGAGAATACCTTGTGCAAGGGGAGACCAAACAACTTGACCAAGTCCCTCACGTTGACATGTTGGTATTACATCAGTTTCAATAACTCGCCACAACATCGAATATTGAGGTTGGCTAGCGATAAGTGGAATGTTCAATTCTCGTGCAAGTGCTGCACCGCGGGTAATTTGTTCTGATGTCCACTCACTTACGCCTAAGTAAAGGACTTTACCTTGTCTTACAAGATCAGCAAAAGCTAACATCGTTTCTTCAAGGGGAGTTGTTGTATCAAATCTATGTGCATAATAGACATCAATGTAGTCTGTCTGCAACCGTTTTAATGATGCATTACAATTTTCTATAATATGTTTTCGCGATAATCCACGATCATTTTTTCCAGGTCCGGTCGGATGACATACTTTTGTACATAGTTCTATACTTTCTCGGCGTATACCTTTTAAAGATCGGCCAAGTACTTCTTCGGCTATCGTGTCCGAATAAACATCAGCAGTATCAAACGTTGTAATTCCGACATCTAGTGCGGTTTTCACACAATCATTTGCAGTATCTTCATTTACTTTTCCACCATGGTTTATCCAGTTCCCGTATGCAATCTTACTTACTGTTAATCCACTGTTTCCTAGTTTGCTAAACTCCATTGTAGTATCCTCCTTTTAAAATGATATCTTCATTATAAGAACTGAAATTTAATATGTATAATATATAATTTATTGGAGACTTATATAAAAAATATATAAGTGGGAGCGCGTAGAAGTTTACATGATAGTAAAATCTAAAGCAGTATCACATATAATTACATTTACTCATACAGTACTACTATGGTACAATATGGTTACTAACGACGGAAAGGAATGATGGGTGGACGATGATTAACTAATCTTATTTTTAAATGTTGAAATTAAATAAATTTCAATTTATAAAAAATAGGATTAGTCTGCCCGATTTCCATACAAT
>NZ_JBFUIN010000847.1:0-1223 GCF_056401855.1 Bacillus sp. P4_D3 | reverse complement strand
TCTTTCTTCACTTTTTCTACTGTTATAAAGCTATTAAAAATACTTTCATTTCTAAAAGGTTTATCCGCTATATAATCATTTTTAAATAATGTATGAACATAAGACACAATAGTAGAAACAAAACCCGGCGAACGTACTATAAAGTTATCTTCATGAAATGTAATCGACTTTATATGGTTCTTTTCTTTTTGCATAGAATCTACTAAAATAAGTCTTTTTATTAATGACTGTTTTTGTATAGATTGAAGTGTAGCTTCACCCCATTTTTTTAATTTAGAGATGTTTTCAATACTGATTTCTGGCGAATACGTATCCTTTTCTACAACTGCATATACTTTATCTGCCTGTATGAGAGAGTAACTTATATTACCAACCTTTAAATTTTTCTCAATCATATAACATAGTTTGCTTTCAAACGAAACAGATACAACTTCATCATTCTCTACATATGCATCCACTGAAAATATTCCAGATAGCGTTTCGATTTTGTATTGATTAGACTCTCTCTTTTTTAAATACCCGCTTTCTAGTAACATCGTTATTACTGCGACAATACCTCCGTAATGAAGAGGTATAGATCCTTCATGATTAAAAAACAATACAGCTGCATCCACTTCATTATGAATAGAAGGAACGACAATACATCCATTTAAACCGATAAAACCACGTGGTTCATTTAATAAAAGCTTCATTTCTTCTGCTAATTCACCTGAAAATTGTTCGTTTAATTGCTCCAAACTGTAGTAGTATTTGCATGGTACGTCTTTCATTACACGAAATGCCTCGCCATTTACGTGTACGTCTACTGCTGTATACATTTTTTGAATGTTCATTTTACATCCTCCGTTTCATGTTCCATCGGCGGAATTAGCAAAAATCCTTCTTTAAGTGGATCCTTTTCATTGTAAAAAAATCTATGCATACCCATAAGCCAAGCGGATCCCGTAATTTTCGTTACTACAGCTTCAATATTTTCGACATATGTTGTATTCATGACACAACCTTTAAATAGAGAACCTACAATACTCTCATGAACGAATTCTTCATCAATGTCGATTTTTTTATGAGCGTATAATACAGCTAACTTCGCTGATGTTCCTGTACCACATGGAGATCGATCAATTCCCCCTGGTGGAACAACAACTGTATTTTTCACATGCGCACTTTCATGAGTAGGATCTGTATAAAATTCAACATGTGTTAATCCTCTTATAAACGAATAC
>NZ_JBFUIN010000846.1:0-1225 GCF_056401855.1 Bacillus sp. P4_D3 | reverse complement strand
GAAATTAGCAACACCAGAATCTCCCCACATAATATTTAATGAATCATCTGTATCGATTTGCAGCAATAATATATCATGTTGCTGGTATTTTTCTTCCCATTCCCTTGGATCTGTCTGTGTGAAAAATGGATAACCACCAATTTTATGCCCTTGATCTTTACATAAATCATCATACAGTTCGCCTAATTCTGTATTATTTTCTTCATCAACAATTTCTTCCCAATCAATTTCCTCACTAAACATCTTTTCAAATCGATAATCCCTTGATGTTACGGGCTGATAACCCAATTCAAACTTTAATTTCGCTGCTTCAGGTATGATAAAGTCCTCTAATTCTGAAGTGTTTAAATAACTAAAATCAGTAATAACCTTATTTAAATCTTCTATAATTGTAGAATGATAAATAATTCGAAAGTCTTTTTGGATTGTTGGATGATCAAAATCTGCTCCGTAAAGCTCATCTTCAGCACTTACGAAAAACTGTAGCATACCCTTTTGAGGCATATATTCAACATGCGGCATTTCTTCAAAGTTTAGCTGCGCAAGTAACATCATAGGTTGTTCATTTGAATCTTTAGGATGCTCTTGATCTATAGGTAAATACGGATAACCACCAAATTTACTCTCAAAAAGCGTTGTCTCTGCTAATGTTCCAGACGCTTTAATATAAGGTTTCACACTTTCTTCTAAAATACTACGATACTGCTCTAGTTCTTTCGGAATTTGAAGTTGATACGTATTCTTCATTACATTTGCCTCCCCTTAATAATGAATTGAAAATGCCCTACTTAATTATATAGCAACAGATAACTTCATTGAAAATCGTTAAATATCCGTTTTAACCCTCATTTTTTGCGCACTTGGCGGACAAAGTAAATTATGTTCTGAGACCTTTTTATTAATAGTTGTAATTAACATAGCTGCTTCTACATTATCCGTTAGTTCTTTTAAATTTTCTTTTAGATGATCTATTTCCTTTGAAAGTTCAATCCACCTAGGCAAAACATGATTATTTTTCAAAGTTCTATAAAGTTGCTTGTCAGGATTATACGAAAGATCTTTATCAAGATTAAGAGGTTTCCCTTTCCCAGGTAAATCATTAAACGCTCCTGTCTTTTCTGCCTGTTTAACGATAGAGCTAATATGATCCTCATACGTGAACGACCAAACTTTTTCATCTTTAACTAAAATTTCTTGTTTTTTAAGTTTTTTATCTAGCTCATCT
>NZ_JBFUIN010000845.1:0-1235 GCF_056401855.1 Bacillus sp. P4_D3 | reverse complement strand
TTAGACCGATTAGCAAAGGCACAACGAGTATTAGCAAGACGCAATAAAGGTTCTGAGCGTTGGAATAAACAACGTATTCGTGTAGCTAAGTTACATGAGAAAGTGGCCAACCAACGAAAGAATTTCCTTCATCATGAGTCTAAAGAGTTGGCTACTAATTTTGATGTTGTAGCTATTGAAGACCTAAACATGAAAGGAATGTCGCAAGCACTTCATTTTGGAAAAAGTGTCGCAGATAATGGTTGGGGTATGTTCACTTCTTTCTTAGCTTATAAACTAAACGAACAAGGAAAACACTTTGTGAAAATAGACAAATGGTTTCCTTCCACAAAAACATGTAGCGGTTGTGGAAATGTAAAAAGCATGTCATTGTCTGAACGAGTATATTCTTGTGTATGCGGTGTAAATCTCGATAGAGATTATAACGCAGCTATCAATATCAAAAATGAAGCAATACGCCTATTAACGTTAGCGTAAATAGCTATAAAATAACCTTTGGAACAAGGGACTTAGCTCGGCTGTCTTAAGACTAATTCGTTAGCTATCAAAAGTAACGACTAACCGAGAAGCCCCCACTTCAAACAGTCCGTTAGGACGTTAAGTGGCGGGTAGTTCACTATCTTCTTTGTACTTTGCTACATTAACACACCATTACTTTTGAGCTAGTAGCGTCATTCTTTTTATTTCTTCAAATGTAGCTTCGAAATAATGTTTATTCAAATTAATACTAATAACCTTGATAAATGAGCAAAAAGAAAGAGCGTGTTTTGAAAAAAGATTGATTAAAACACACTCTTTCTTTATTTAATTTATAGAAATGAAGGTATAGGAGAGGGCTTTGGATAAGTTACTGGCATAATATACATTACTGTTTCTATTTTATATACCACATAACACTACTATAATCTCCTTTTTAATATAGAAATATCCCTATTTCTATATGTGGATATTTCTATATCCCGTTGCCTTTGTTACAGAAATAAAGGTATAGGAGAGAGCTTTAGATAAGTTGCTGGAATAATATACATTACTGTTTCTATTTTATATACCACATAACACTACTATAATCTCCTTTTTAATATAGAAATATCCCTGTTTCTAAATAGGGATATTTCTATATCCCGTTACCTTTGTTACAGAAATAAAGGTATAGGAGAGAGCTTTAGATAAGTTACTGGAATAATATACATTACTGTTTCTATTTTATATACCATATATCACTCTATAATCTCCTT
>NZ_JBFUIN010000844.1:0-1235 GCF_056401855.1 Bacillus sp. P4_D3 | reverse complement strand
GATCATCATATCGTTCGAAGGGGACTCGTATTCTTTTTGAAAACGAGAGAGGAATTTGAAATTATTGGAGAAGCAGAAAATGGCGAAGAGGCATTAACATTTGTTCAAAAAGAAAAGCCAGATGTAGTTTTAATGGATATATCAATGCCTATAATGGACGGTATTGAAGCGACAAAACGTATAAAACAATATGACGAGACAATAAAAATTCTTATGCTCAGTAGTTTTTCGGAACAAGATTACGTTTTACCAGCATTAAAAGCTGGGGCAGATGGTTATCAATTAAAAGAAGTGCAGCCAGATCAACTCGTTGCGTCAATTGTTGCGGTATATCAAGGGAATACGAATTTTCATCCAAAGGTAACACCTGCGCTATTAGGGCGGTCAGCAGTCAAGAAAGAAAAAGAGAATCCTTTTTCCATGTTAACGAAAAGGGAGCAAGAAGTACTTCGTRAAATTGCGAAAGGAAGAAGCAATAAGGAGATTGCAGCGGCGCTTCATATTACAGAACAAACGGTTAAAACACATGTTTCCAACGTATTGGCTAAATTGGAAGTAGATGACCGCACACAAGCTGCCTTATACGCAGTAAAGCATGGGGAAAACTAGAAATAAGTATGAATAATTGTGTCATATGCTACGGAAGAATACATATGAGAAATTAAAATGTATAGAGATGCCGAATAAAGGTTTTTCTTCTTTCAATAATTAGGTACAATAAAGTGAAACTTTAATCAGTGGGGGGGGTCATCCCCACTGATTATTAGTTGAACCAATCGGGTTTTTACGGGCAGTTGATCTCCCACCTAACTCCCTTGCATTCATCGAATTTTGAGGTGGGAGTCTTACTGCCCGTTAATACGGGATAAAGCTACTATGGAAGGGGAAGATACACTATGCCTGGTACAAAAAGTGGGATTGGAAAGATTCAGGCTTCGGTAAATGGTTTATCACCGAAATTACGAAGTATTGCCGAACATATTTTGAAACATCCACAAGATGTTGTACATAAATCGATTACGGAATTAGCGGAAGTTACGAATAGTTCCGAAGCAACGATATTCCGCTTATGCAAACACCTAGGTTTTCAAGGGTTTCAAGACCTGAAAATTACATTAGCTCGTGAGATTGTACATACTCCGATGCAAAACATTCATGAGGAAGTATCGGTAGAAGATAATATGGTCACTGTTGCTAAAAAAGTTTTTCATTCACATATTACAGGACTGCAAGAT
>NZ_JBFUIN010000843.1:0-1236 GCF_056401855.1 Bacillus sp. P4_D3 | reverse complement strand
ACTCCACCATCTATCATAGCCTCGATACCGTTTTGTATGATGTTAGTTAAACACAGTTTTAATTTTTCAGGATCAGCATTTATAAAAAGGGAGTCTGTAATATTCAGTTTTAATTTAACATTGTACGATAGAGCGATTGGTGAAATAGCATCTTTCACCTGATTTAAAATGTGATTAATATCTAGTTTCTCTTTTATAATGTTTTGTGGTTTGGTTAAAGATAAATAGTTATTTATAGTAGATTGTATTTGCTGCATTTCAAGTAACATAATTTCTAAGTACTTATCTTGAGACATCTTAGTGTTCTCATTTTCATTTAATAATTGAGTGAATCCATGTACCGTGGTCAGTGGATTATGAATTTCATGCGCAATAGATGCAGCTAGTTCACTAGCTATATAAAATTTTTCTGCTCTTTGCATTCTTTCTTTCATTTTAAATTTCTCAATCATTCCCTCTATTAAATAAACGGATAATAATACTGTAAAAATATTAATGACTATATAATTTAATAAAAATTCAATGAGAGTAGAGCCAATTTTACCACCTGTGTTTATTTGAGTTATAATACCGAAGATAGAAAGTGAAGTTGTACATATCAAAACAAGTAGTATGCTTAATAATATCTTTTTTTCCTTGAAATAAATGGGTAACAAGTAACGAAACATTATTGTAATACCAGTAATAATAGTAAAGATAATAAATGATGGGAAAACTCCGCTTCCGCCTAAGTAAAATCTATAAGAAAGATATAAAATTCCTATAGAAATAATGCTCTTTGTATTTCCATATAGAAAAACTAATATTATTGGAATAAAACGTAAATCATAAATAAACCCAGCATGTAAATGAAAAGGAAAAGTCATACAAAAAATAATTGCAATGGAGGAAAGAACAGAAATTAATATATTATTACATGCTATTTTTTCTTTATGTTCTAGCCAAAATACTTGATAGCTAAGGATACAAATAATAATAATAAAGGTATTTAATAATAGTGTAGAAATTCCCATAGTTTATGCCTCTCTGTTAGTTTGTATGTAGTATTATGAATGAATTTAATTTAGATTTTGGTTTTATTAGATTTTCTATCTTTAAAAAGAAAGGGAAGGGTATTTGAAAAGTGATCTTTTACTATATATATTAGAACCGATGAGGAAGATAGAAAAATTATCTATTAAAAAAGCTATTTTTAGTTATGTGCATTACAAATTGAAAGTAGCCCTTGTATAGGTA
>NZ_JBFUIN010000842.1:0-1237 GCF_056401855.1 Bacillus sp. P4_D3 | reverse complement strand
AATAGAATGGTGCCAAACATTGAATGGAATATCGGAGGATATCTGGTGTCAACCATTTAAAAAAGGTTCATGGGCAATTGCGGATGTAATTTCACATTTTATCATTTGGGATGAGTTTTTAATGAAGTATAGAATTCCATATTTTATAAGTGGACAATCTGTACCTAACGTTCCAACAGATGTTGAGGAAATGAATAAGGGTGCAATAAAATATGCAAGGTCTGGTATTTCAAAAGAAGAACTAATAGATCAATTTAGCTTTACTCGTAAACAGTTAGTTGATCAAATTAACCAAGTTTCTGCCCGGAATTTTAAAGATGACTACCAATTCGGCACGAAAAGAGTGAGATTAAACGATTATTTTTCATCACTCATTCAACACGATTTAAAGCATAAAGAAGAAATAATGCAATTTATAATATATAAACAAGCCTATAATAAAAAACCGCTATAATTCTAAATGAATTTATAGCGGTTTTATTATAATCTTAAGCAAGCTGTTTACGTTTTTTTGTCCACTTTTTTATTACGAAATATAAAAGAATAAGTACGATGCCACCGACAGCAAACGATTTCACATACGGTCCAGCAATTTCATTAATATTCTCCCAGTTTTCACCTAGTTTTTCACCTAGATAAATGAAAATGATAGACCAAGGGATTATCGCAAGTGCTGTTAACGTAGTGAAACGTAGTAATGGCATTTTTGTGATACCAGCAGGAATTGAAATCGCATGCCGCGCTACCGGAATGAAGCGCGCTGTGAAAATTACGCCAGTTCCGTAACGATTAAACCAATCTTCAGCAGCATCCATTTGTTTTTTATGTATGAAAATATACTTACCGTAACGTTCTAATACAGGGCGACCACCATATCGACCAATCCAGTAAACAAAGATTTGGGCAATAACACCGCCAATTGTACCGAATATAACTGCACCTACAAATGAGATACTACCATTGAATACTAAGTATCCAGCATAAGCTAGGACGATCTCACTTGGGATAATTTCAATCATAAGTCCAAGCATTATGCCCCAATAACCTAATCCTTCAAAAAATGTTAATACTGAATGAATAAAACTACTTAACATTGTTGCACCTTCTAGTTCATGGATTTTTGAATATAGTGAACCTTTTGTTTAACAACATAAAAGGTTCACTATGTGTAAATTGTACCTTATTTACATAGGGGATTGCTATTTCAATACTTTTTATCTCTCGTATTTATAATAAA
>NZ_JBFUIN010000841.1:0-1241 GCF_056401855.1 Bacillus sp. P4_D3 | reverse complement strand
AACATAATCAGCGCCAGCATCTAAAGCAATTTTTCTTTTTGCTTCACTTCCGACAGTCCCGATTACTTTTTTAGCCCCTAATAATTTTGCGAGTTGAATCGCAGTAGTACCAATTCCTCCAGCAGCGGCATGAATTAGAACAGATTCACCTTGCTGAAGTCTTGCAACATTTGCAAGTAAATTGTAGCTTGTAAAAGATACGATAGGGCAGGCAGCTGCAGTTTGGAAATCAACTTCATCAGGTAATACAAAAGTAAGATTTTCGTTCGCGACAACATATTCAGCGTAAGAGCCATTTTGAGGAAAAGTAATGACACGCTGGCCAGGATAAATATTTTTCACATGAGAACCTACGTGTTCTACAATACCAGCTGCATCTATCCCTGGAATAAAAGGTAAGGCTTTGTTTCCTTTTTTGCCATAACGTGATTTAATATCGGCGAAATTAACACTAGTAGCAACAACGCGGATTAAAACTTGATTATCTGAAATTGTAGGAATATCCATGTCCGTATATTTCAACACTTCAGGACCACCGAATGAAGTTACAACGATAGCTTTCATATACATCCTCCTAAATTTGACTATAAATATTATTTTAAATCTTCATTAGGAATTGGAAAATTATATAATTGTTATGCAGGGTTATAAGTGAAGCTTATGAAGCCATTGCATCCTTATATTAATTTATTTGAAAAATCTCTGAAAGAAATCGAACGAAATATCGTTTGCTTGCCAATATATAGTGTAGGACAAAGGAGGGATGGTATATGAAGGATGAAACAGTATACACAGAACTAATCCAATTAACTTTATCAGGCAATAAAGAAGCGTATAGTGAGTTGTATGATAAAACGATTCAAGAAGTATATAAGACAGCACATTTTTTAATAGAGGATAAAGCAGATATAGATGATGTCGTTCAGGAAATATACATACAGCTATATGAATCGCTTCGTAAATATGATAGTGAGAAGCCATTTCGTCCATGGTTAATTGGACTTGCGATTAAACAAATTCATTCTTATAGAAGAAAGAGGTGGATGCGACTGCGAATTGTAAAAAAAGCAGAAGAGCAAAGAAAACCAGTACAAATTGATTTTTCTAGCGATGTTGTAAGTAAAATATCAAACCAAAAATTAATTGAACTCATTCATAAATTACCATATAAATTGAAACAAGTTATTATCTTAAGATACTTACATGATTACTCACAAGAAGAAGTAGCACATATATTACAT
>NZ_JBFUIN010000840.1:0-1244 GCF_056401855.1 Bacillus sp. P4_D3 | reverse complement strand
TGTAGCCGCAGTCGCAATTATGTAGTGAATAATCGTGCGCTTTAGTGAGTTTGTTTTTATATTTTCATTAGGCTGTAACGTTTCAAAATTAATTTGCGTCATAACTTCGTTCGTAAATGAATCATCATTTATCATTGGAAGGTTTTCATGTTGTTCATCAATACTTTCCATATAAAGTGCTAAACAATGATCACATTCATAAAGATGTTCTTCCATAGATTCACGTTCATTGTTTGATATAACATCTAATGTATAATTGCGCCAATCTTCTTTTGAATAATGCATCATAGAAACTCTTCCTCCTTCCAATGTTTTTTAATCCATTTTCTTGCCCGATACAGTTTCATTTCGACCGTTTTCACTTCGATGTTTTCCTGAAAAGCAATTTCTTGATAACTTTTTTCTTCTAAGTAATGTGCGAGAACGACGTCACGATAATTGTCGGGAAGTTCTCTCAGTTTTTGAGCAATGAGCAATTTTTGCTCTTTCGTCAATAATAAAGCCTCAATATTATGAGAGGATCTTATATTTTCCGCAGTTTCTTTACATAAGGAGAGTTCTTCGTTTTCTCTAGCTTTTTTTCTCTTATAATCAATAGCGTGATTGGTGGCAATACGTGCCATCCACGTTTTTAATCCGCGAAATTGATAATTTGGGAGAGAGGCGTGAATTTTTACGAATACTTCTTGTGTAACATCTTTAGCATCTTCTTCATGTCTTAAAATGGAAAAGATAACTTGAAAAATATAATGACGATATGTTTGTACAAGGATACGAAAAGCATGTTCGCTTCCTTGCTGTGCTTTTGCAACTAATTGTTTTTCCTCAATCGGTCTCTCCCTCCTTTTTGACGCATTCTATTATATAGACGTAAGAAATGATAAGTCACCCTACACATGTTATAAAAAAGAATAATATATTTTTAGCAGGAGGGCTATATGAAAAAGGTGTGAAAAAATGGTAAAGAGAAGTATATAATGAGCAAAGAGGAAATGCTACATGGAGAAAGGATGTGAATGTTAGTAGGATAAGGTCCATACTAACAAACATGAAAATTAAAATATTAATAGCCGATGATAATTCTTTTATTAGAGAAGGTATGAAAATTATTTTAAATACATATGAAGAGTTTGAAGTATTAGATACCGTAAATGATGGAAAAGAAGCTGTAGCGTATTGTAAAAAGCATGAAGTTGATATTGCGCTTTTAGATGTTCGTATGCCAAACATGAACGGGGTAGAGG
>NZ_JBFUIN010000839.1:0-1247 GCF_056401855.1 Bacillus sp. P4_D3 | reverse complement strand
TTACGTATTTAAGCGTTTGGATTTTCGGTAATATTTTATTAGACAACTACATGCAAATTGCGTGGGGCAGTATCCTTTCTGCCATCGTCTTTACATTATCAGAAGTAATCGTCCATCGCTTTTCCAATTCCCACACAAGGCACAACAATGATAATATTCGAATTAATCGCCGGTTTGCATATGGTACGGAGTTTGCTGAAGAACAGAATGTGTTGGATAAAGATAAGAAGAAGTAAAGCCATAATTAATGGTGCAAAAAAGGAGCTGTCTCATCAGTCGAATTTTTGACGATGTGGCGCTCCTTTTTGTTTTTTTATGATATCAATACGGTGAATGAAATTATATTAATGATTTTTTGAATAAATCAACGATTCGACAAGGAATATCGATTTATCGACAATGTTTTACGGCCTATCCGCAAATAAAAAACTGCCTCCATTTAGAGACAGCCACTTCAATACTTACGCTTTTACTTTTAACTCTTTTAACGTAATAACATCAGCAAATGCTCCAAACACTAAGTTATGATGTTTCACAATATCTTCAGCACGCAATACATCTGTATCAAACGTACTATGCGCATCACTCACTAATGTTACTTTATACCCTTCACTAAACGCTCTGCGCGTTGTCGTATCAACACAGTACTCTGTTTGCATTCCTGAAATAATAACATGCTCAATCCCTTTTTCTTGTAACACTTCGTTTAAGTTCGTCTTATGGAATGAATCTGGTGTCGTCTTTTCAACGAAAAGATCTCCTTCATGCGGTGCAATCGCCGCATGTACTTTCCAGCCATCTGTACCTTTTTCTAACGGATGATCTTTTGGCCCGTTATGTTGCACATAAATAACCGGAATATCATTTGTACGACATTCCCCAAGAAGTTCTTGCAACGTTTCTAAAAACTTTTCCCCATTATGTACTGGGATTCCTGCTGTATACATACCCGCTTGCACATCAATAACTAGTAATGCCTTTTTCATTTCACACAGCTCCCTTTGTTTGTATAAGCCCTTTCATAAATCATTATAATTGTTTATATTCCATCATCCAACAATCTTCTAATTTCCCCTCATGCAGTTCATGTTCCTTTAAAATCTTCACTTTTTTAAATCCGCATTTTTCATAACACTTTATCGCACGTTCGTTATTTACTTTAGGGTCCATTGCAATTGTTTCTGCACCCTCTTCTTTCATAATGTATGTAATTGCTGCTTGAACGAGTTTTGTTCCAATTCCCTTTC
>NZ_JBFUIN010000838.1:0-1249 GCF_056401855.1 Bacillus sp. P4_D3 | reverse complement strand
AAATAGTTGAATGAACGAAGAAAAGGATCAGCCTTTACGAGAAGGGAAGATCCTTTTTGTTTGCTGCAGTTAATATGGGATATACATAATTTTCATCTGATGTGTTGGGGGTTAAAAGGAAGGAGAGGGTCGGGATTATCATAGTGGAAAGCTTAATATTGGTAGGATTTCTTTTYATGTTATATACATTAGTTGMTAAAAAAACAAACTAATTATTTAAATGGACAGATTTTTCTTTTTAAGGTAGGGATTTATTTTATTGTGAAATGGATAATTTAGATGGATGCAAGGAAAGAACGCATAAAATACGAGAAAATGTCAAAGAATTATGACTGTATTTATTTCGTTTATCCTATTAATTGTGCTTGTTTGTAGTCGTGTGATTATCATAGGAGCTACAGGGGGAAAATATGGAGTGTTTTTATTGTTAGCAATTTTACTTAACGCACGTATTACTAAAGAATCTCAAAAAATGTATGAGCASTATTCTAATAAAGGGCGTATTTAAAATGATACATATCTTGAAAGGAACAGCCTGGATGTACATTCAAAATATCCCTATATAATCACCTATTAACTAGTAAAAGTAACCTTATATTCCTAATTTTTTAGCAATTTAGGAATAGAAAACGCACCTTATTAAAATGTTATTTTCGTTCCTATAATGAATTATCCTTCTAGCATAGTTATAAGATTTATATCATATATTAAGAGAAAAAATGTRAGTWARAAAGGAGTCCTATAGAATGAGTTATTTAGAGGCAAATGACTTTTAGTGAACAAGATATGGTAAGTGTACCTAATCCCTACGTATATCAGACATTACAATCGGTAATTGGTAAACATGTGGTTATTGAAACTGTAAGAGGTAATGTAAGAGGAAAGTTAAAGAATGTGAAACCAGATCATTTGCTCACTGAAGATAAGGTGCCGCATATTGTACGTATTCAACAAATTGTATGGATTATGCCAAAACAATGATCAAATTACATCTAGTTTGATTTATAACAGATTGGCGTCATAGACGCCCAAATAAAAATACAGGGTTTTATCTCTGTGTTTCTTCAAATTTTCGTTTTTGAATATATGCTTGAGCATGAATGATTTCTTCCTGAAGTGCTTCTAATTCTTCCGTAGATCCTAATTCAATCCTCATATAAGTAGTAACTAAACTAATCATCATATCCATCTTCTCTACTATATTTTGAATGACCTGTTCAGATTGCTCTTTTTTAGGGTGTTGTATTGC
>NZ_JBFUIN010000837.1:0-1250 GCF_056401855.1 Bacillus sp. P4_D3 | reverse complement strand
CGCTTTACCTCTGTTACCTTTACAATAATTGTTTCTGCCGTCATAAGGTTGGTAAATACAATTTCATCACCATGTTTTATTTGTTGACGCTTTTTATCATACAATCTAACTTCAAATACTTTTTTACCCGAATAAATAGATTGAAAAGGCTMATTATATAGTCCCATTTTATGTCTCATATTTTCCACTCCCTTCCATCCATTTTAGCATGAAGTAGTTACGATTCTACTTGTATATTTTTGTTTCATACAAGTATATTCATCTTCCTTCCCCTTGCATATACTGTTCCATATGCAATTGTGGCCGGTAACCTTGCAAAACCAATCCGCTATCGTTTCCCGCAAGAAATTATTAAAAAACTAGAAAACCTGCCTTGGTGGGACTCAGAACTTCTATTATAAAAAAGGTACCATACAACAAAATCAATGATTTTGTTAATCCGCCCGAAAAAATCCACATAAACACTAAACAGAAAAAGAGCATCCTATTCTTCCTTGCAGGATGCTCTTTTGGTATTTATTGTTTATTTATCCGAAAGTGATTACATGGAGAACATTTAAAAGGAAACTTTTCTAGACAATTAAAGTTTGTTGCGCAAATTTGTTCTATCGTTGGAACGAATGGAATAACAACCATGTTACTTTCCATTATTTGTGTAACAGGTGGTAACACTGTACCTATTTGATATTCAAAACGAATATTTGCTGTATTAATATAATTACCTGAACCAATTGGTGCTTGCTCGACTGCTACTTGAAAGGAAACCTTGCGCGCTTCACCAGGATTTAAATTACCTATAATAAATCCTAGTGCAGGGCTTGCATTTGGTACTGGTGCACTATCGACCGTTACACTTTCAGGGACAAATCGAACACTACTATCTAACATATCTTGAAAACGAATATTTTGTATCGCTGTATCCCCCGTATTCGTAATAACTGTCGTAAACGTAATAACATCGCCTATCGTTGCTGTTTGATGATCTGCCGTTTTTACAACTGTCGTTGAGACATTCTGAGGAATAAACGGGATAACAACTGTGTTGCTATCGCCTTCAACTACTACAGGCGGCTCATTAGGATTTACAGTTGCGAGCCCATCCGCTGTAGCAGTATTTGTAACTAAATTATTTATTTGCCCTCCTGTTATTACAACTTGGAAATTAATAATTGCTGCATCATTTGGCTGAAAATCACCTAACGGAATACCAGTATTCGGATTGGCAAATGGAAGAGGCACATCATTTACCG
>NZ_JBFUIN010000836.1:0-1251 GCF_056401855.1 Bacillus sp. P4_D3 | reverse complement strand
AAACGAAAGTCTTCTTTAGTGGTGATAGTGGATATGCTCCGCACTTTAAGGAAATTGGTAATAAATACGGTCCATTCGATCTTACTTTAATGGAATGCGGGCAATACGTTCTGGCAACATATGAATTGCAGACCATCTCGTATCGTATTGCCCGCATTCCATTAAAGTAAGATCGAATGGACCGTATTTATTACCAATTTCCTTAAAGTGCGGAGCATATCCACTATCACCACTAAAGAAGACTTTCGTTTCTTGACCAAGGATAACCCATGAACACCATAACGAACTATCTCTATCTGTCATACTTCGTCCAGAAAAATGCCTTGCAGGTGTACAAACTAATTTAATATTATCAAACGTAATTTCATCCCACCAATTATGCTCACTAATTTTACTAGGTGAAACACCCCATTTAATAAGATAACGCGCAACTCCAGTCGGAACATAAAAGTGCTTTGCACGATCTTTTAACTGCATAATACTTTTGTAATTTAAATGGTCATAGTGATTATGCGAAATGATAATCGCATCAATTTCCTGAAGGTCTTCACGTTCTAAAGAAAAAGCACCACTATAACGTTTACTATTAAAAATAGGAAACGGGGAAGAGGCATCGCCAAACATAGGATCTAATAACAGCTTTTTACCTTCTATTTTTAAAAGAGCAGCAGAATGTCCAAACCATGTAACACTATCTAAAGACTCATTATCTTTATTCGATAAAACAATAGGTAAATTCTTTATAGGTCGCAACTTTGTTTTTATTTTAAAGTAATCAGTCATTAAACCTATAATATCTTTTGGTTTAAAACTTACATCAGTATGAATTTGATTTATATATTTCTTTTTCATTAGTTCTCCTTTTTACGTTTAACAATATACGTATGTTGTTATTCTAGTTGTTATTCTAGCTGTTATTAGTGTAAACTATATCGTTTTACCTTTCATCTTTAATACAATACATTTCATAAATTCTTCAAATTTATTATTTATACATATAAAATAGAATTCATTTAGCAGCAGCTAAAACTAATATTGTATATTTGTAAATTGTTTTATTTAAGTAAATTTGTTCTCATACACAACAAAGAACGTACGTTTCGTTATATGTTATAGAAGCAGGTAGGTAACTAATTATCCAAAAGAAGGAGAGTCTATAAATGCTGGAAGAAAGAAAACAGAAGTCAAAATGTAAACTATCAAAATCTGAAATGATTCAGCTTTATACAGAAGGGAAGAGCACTTCAGAAA
>NZ_JBFUIN010000835.1:0-1253 GCF_056401855.1 Bacillus sp. P4_D3 | reverse complement strand
TACTTTCCACTCTCTTTCCCATTTTAAATCTACATAAAAATATTAATATGAAATATAATGTGTATTCAACACATTTTTAAAAGAAATATAAAAAGTTCATTTTTGATTCATATTACAGACATAATATAAATCACTATCATTTTGTTCTTTCGACAAGTTATATTATACATGAATTCCTAAGTTTATTACGAATTTTAGAATCACATAGCATAATTTAACAAAAAAGACCCTAACATTTCTGTTAGAGTCTTTTTTAAGTCACCGATACCGATGGTCGGGGTCGAACCGACACTCCCGAAGGAACACGATTTTGAGTCGTGCGCGTCTGCCAATTCCGCCACATCGGCATAATAAGAAAGGCGGCAACCGGATTTGAACCGGTGGTAAAGGTTTTGCAGACCTCTGCCTTACCACTTGGCTATGCCGCCATATGAAGTTAAAATGGAGCGGAAGACGGGATTCGAACCCGCGACCCCAACCTTGGCAAGGTTGTATTCTACCACTGAACTACTTCCGCAAAAATGGCTGGGCTAGCTGGATTCGAACCAGCGCATGACGGAGTCAAAGTCCGTTGCCTTACCGCTTGGCTATAGCCCACCGAAGTTTTACTTAATTATATGTAAGTATCCATTAATTTATTTGTAATTTTAAAARAWAAAATGGGGCGACTGATGGGAATTGAACCCACGARTGCCGGAGCCACAATCCGGTGCGTTAACCACTTCGCCACAACCGCCATGTTGTGTTTATATATTTGGCAGGGGCAGTAGGAATTGAACCCACACTGGAGGTTTTGGAGACCTCAGTTCTACCTTTAAACTATGCCCCTGTGTAAAATGGTGGAGGGGGGCAGATTCGAACTGCCGAACCCAAAGGAGCGGATTTACAGTCCGCCGCGTTTAGCCACTTCGCTACCCCTCCGAAACTTACATGGTGCCGGCTAGAGGACTTGAACCCCCAACCTACTGATTACAAGTCAGTTGCTCTACCAATTGAGCTAAGCCGGCATATTTTATTAAAATGGTGGCTCGGGACGGAATCGAACCGCCGACACGAGGATTTTCAGTCCTCTGCTCTACCGACTGAGCTACCGAGCCTTATTAAAATGGCGGTCCCGACCGGGGTCGAACCGGCGATCTCCTGCGTGACAGGCAGGCATGTTAACCACTACACCACGGGACCATTTGGTTGCGGGGACAGGATTTGAACCTGCGACCTTCGGATTATGAGCCCGACGAGCTACCGTACTGCTC
>NZ_JBFUIN010000834.1:0-1255 GCF_056401855.1 Bacillus sp. P4_D3 | reverse complement strand
CATTTCTCCAAGTTGGTGCATTTGAATCTTCAAAGTCTGCCATAAAAAGATGTGCTCCTGAATTTAAAGCGTTAATGACCATCTTTCTATCCACCGGCCCAGTAATCTCCACGCGGCGATCCTCTAAATCTTTCGGAAGCTCAGCGATTGTCCAATCCCCTTCACGTATATGCTTTGTTTCTTCTAAAAACTTAGGAAACTCCCCTGCATCAATTCTTTTTTGTTTCTCCACACGCTTTTGTAAAAGTTCCGTGCGGCGTTCATTGAAATTTTCATGTAATTCCTTTAAAAAACTAAGCGCCTCAGGTGTCAATATTTCGTTGTACGCTGGTAACATTTCTCCAACGAGTGTAACCCGTGAAGTTTGCGTCGACATATTAGCATCCCCTTCTTAAACTGTCTTATAACAGATTTGATTTTATGTTTTATATTATATAACAAATCTTCAGAAAAGGAAGTTTTTTTTGAAAATTTAATGATTTTTTTACAACTCCTTTCTTTTGCACTTTATTTCACGCAAAAAAGGCCGCTGTTATACAACAACGGCCTTTACGTATTTTTTTTATTGCTGTGTCATATCATTCAACATTGCTTTATATAAAAACTGTGCGTATTGTTCTCTTGTTACTTTCATGGACGGACCAAATTTATTTTCTCCGATTCCCACTGTAATATCATTTGTTTTTATTGCACTAATTGCATTTTTTGCCCATGAATCTGCTGAAACATCATTAAAAGTATGAGATCCCTTTGCCTGTAAGTCAAAAGCATTCGTAAGAACTTGTGCCATTTCCGCACGCGTTAACGTCGCTTTCGGTCTAAAGTTTCCATGCTCATCCCCCATGAAAATTTCCATTTCTGTTAAAGCTAATATTTCCTCGATAAAGTCTGTCGAATTTTCATCGATATCCCCATATGGGTTCTCATATTCATCTTGTTCTTCTATATCAAACACACGATAAATTAAAGCTGCCACTTGCTCACGTGTTACATCATCCCCAAAACCGAACACCCCATCTCCATATCCAAAAATAATTTCTTGTGCCGCTAAATTATGAATCGCCTCATATGACCAATGTCCTATTGGTACATCTTTAAATACAATTGTATTTGTATTTTGTAGCGGTGCACTTTCCGCTTTTACATTATTACTCTCTGCTGAGAATAATACCCCACCCATAATTGTTAATGCTGTAGCTGTTTTTAATAATTTTTTGCTCATCAAATTATCTCCCTAATATGTATATGTTTTTAA
>NZ_JBFUIN010000833.1:0-1257 GCF_056401855.1 Bacillus sp. P4_D3 | reverse complement strand
GTTTACGTACGTTGTAAATGAAAATGGAGTGCGTATTTATCCAGAAGCAATTCAAATGAAAATTGCTTTAGATGATGGATCGATTGTTGGTTTTTCTGCGAAAGAATATTTAGCATCGCATCAAAAACGAACAATTCCGAGTGCGAAGCTAACTGCTGCTGAGGCGAGAAAGAAAATTAATCCCGATGTAAAAGTTATGGAAGAACGTAAAGCTGTAGTAGTAAATGACTTGCATAATGAAGTACTTTGTTATGAATATATTGGTACTTTAGGGAAAGATACGTACCAAATTTTCATTAACGCAAATAGCGGGGCAGAAGAAAAAGTGAAGAAGATGCAAGCGGTTGAAAAAATTTATGATTAAACATCAATGATAAAGTGGTGAAAATAATGAAAATCATTATATATATGTTAATGTTTTGTTTCGTTATTACTGGATGTAGTATTGGAAAAAAAGACAATCCTAATGAAAAGCCAGAACAAAAAAATGTCTCGATGAAAAATGTTACGTATACAAATAAATCAAATAAACCAAATGAAAAGGCAGCTGATCATCTGGCATCTTTAGCTGCAAGTATACCTGGTGTAAACGATGCGACAGCAGTAGTAGTTGGGAAATATGCTGTGGTAGGTATTGATGTAAAAGCGAAACTTGATCGAACTCGCGTTGAGTCAATTAAGTATTCTGTTGCAGAAAGTTTGAAGAATGACCCAAATGGTGCGAATGCAGTCGTTGTAGCAGATGTTGATACGTATGAAAGACTAAAACAAATAGGTAAGCAAATTAAAAAAGGTAAAACTGGTGAAGGCATACTTGATGAATTAGCAGCAATTGTTGGCCGTGTAATGCCGCAAGTTCCAAATGATATGATTGAAAATAGGGAAACAAACCCGATTAAAGATAATGATAAACAATTACCAAAAGATGAAGAACAAGAACTTCGAAAAGAACAAGATGATCAGTCCAATAATCATTTGAAAAAATAGTGGAAATCCCGTACTAAATTGTACGGGATTTTTTATAAAATTAAATATTCAGTTTATTTTTAAGGGAAAATATGGTTTAATAATGAGGGGAGGGACAACCGTTATGATGAAAAAAAGCACACTCATATTGTGTAGTTTATGCATAGGTTTTAGTATGACAGCGTGTGACCAGAAGAAAGAAGTGAAGAAGAAAACTTCTACATCTTCTACTATAACGGAAAATAAAAATCAAAAATCCATTAATGTAAATCATTTCTCAAATATTAATGA
>NZ_JBFUIN010000832.1:0-1263 GCF_056401855.1 Bacillus sp. P4_D3 | reverse complement strand
GGATTACAACAAGGTGATGCAGAATYCGCTCGTCTGAAATTAGTAGAAGAAAGATTTACTTCTATTGAAAAGACAACAATTCCAGACAAATTATTAGAACTGTTGCCTACAAATCCGTTTCTTGATTTAACAGGTGCTCGTCCAACATCAACAATTTCTGTTGTAATATTTGCAGCATTTATCGGTATTGCCTTTCTCGGTGTAAAAAGAAAGCATCCAGAACAAGCAGAGCTATTTAAGAAGATGCTTGATGCTGTATATGCAATCGTAATGCGTATGGTAACGTTAATTTTACGCCTGACTCCATACGGCGTATTAGCTCTTATGGCAAAGACAGTTGCTGGTAGCGATATAAATGCTATTTTAAAACTTGGTAACTTCGTGTTAGCTTCTTACGTAGCTCTTATCGTAATGTTTATCATTCACTTATTATTAATCGCATTATCTGGTTTAAATCCAATTCAATATTTGAAAAAAGTTTTCCCTGTATTAACATTTGCATTCACATCTCGCTCTAGTGCTGGTGCAATGCCATTAAATATTGAAGCACAAAAAGAAAAACTTGGTATTTCTGAAGGAATCGCTAACTTCGCTGCATCCTTTGGGGTATCTATCGGTCAAAACGGTTGCGCAGGTATTTATCCAGCGATGCTTGCTATGATGGTCGCTCCAACTGTAGGAATTGATCCATTACAACCACAATTCATTTTAACTTTAATCGCTGTCGTTGCTATTAGCTCATTCGG
The DNA here is from genome assembly GCF_056401855.1 of Bacillus sp. P4_D3. NCBI lineage: Bacteria > Bacillati > Bacillota > Bacilli > Caryophanales > Bacillaceae > Bacillus > Bacillus sp. P4_D3. The sequence goes on along the minus strand of NZ_JBFUIN010000832.1, from coordinate 517 downwards.
TGTTGCCGGCGTTGGTGGCGGTGCAACATTCGCAGCGTTAATCGTACTATCTACAATGAACTTACCAATCGGCATTGTCGCTCTTGTTATCTCAGTTGAACCATTAATCGATATGGGTCGTACTGCTCTTAACGTAAGTGGTTCTATGACAGCAGGTCTTATTTCTAGTAAATGGCTTGGTGAATTAGATCAGGATACGTACAATCAAGATGCTGTAAAAACTGGTGAGATTGCATCATAATAAAAAGGACGCTAACAATTTACTGTTTGGTCTTATCCCTGTCAAGTAGACAATATTAAAAAGACTAAGCAGCCATCGAGATTCGATATTCTATCGGAGCTCGGTGGTTGAGTCGTTTTTGGAACCGTTTATAGTTATAAAAATAAATATACTCTTCAATTGCTTGTATTAAATCTGCTTCTGTTTTAAAATGATTCAAATACAACATTTCCGATTTAAAATGGGAGAAAAATGACTCAATACAGGCATTATCATGGCAGTTTCCTTTGCGAGAGT